>PHEM01000213.1 GCA_002842935.1 Alphaproteobacteria bacterium HGW-Alphaproteobacteria-13
GGCGGGACCGCCGCCGGATGACCCGCCCCTTTCGCTTTCCGGCTCAACCGGCGTAGGTCTGATCCCCGGTGGGGAATGAACGGGACCTGACTTCGCCCGCATATTCCTGGACCGCGCCGCTGACGATTCCGGCCATGTCCTGATAGCGCTTCACGAATTTGGGCACGCGTTCGAACATCCCCAACATGTCGTCGGTGACGAGCACCTGCCCGTCGCACTGGGCCGAGGCGCCGATGCCGATCGTCGGGCAATCGACCTTTTCCGTGATCTCGATCGCGATCGATTCGAGCACGCCCTCGATCACGATCGAGAAGGCGCCCGCCCTGGCGACCGCGACGGCATCCTCGACGATCGCCCGCGCCTCTTCATCGCTCTTGCCGCGCACGCCATAGCCGCCCAGGATATTGACGGCCTGCGGCGTCAGCCCGACATGCCCCATCACCGGGATGCCGCGCTGCGTCAGGAATTCGATCGTCGGGGCGAGCACCTTGCCGCCTTCCAGCTTCACTGCCGCCGCGCCGGTTTCCTTGAGCAGGCGCGCGGCATTGTCGAACGCCTGCTGCGGACTGCCTTCATAGCTGCCGAAGGGCATGTCGACGACCACGGCGGCGTGATAGCTGCCGCGCACCACCGCCGCGCCGTGCAGCGCCATCATCTCCATCGTCACGCCGACCGTGTGCGGCAGGCCATAGATGACCTGCGCCAGCGAATCGCCGACCAGCAGCATGTCGCAATGCGGGTCGAGCAGCTGCGCCATGCGCACCGTATAGGCGGTCAGCATCACCAGCGGCTCCCCGCCCTTGCGCTGGCGGATGCGCGGCACGGTCAGCCGCTTCATCGGCTGCGGCGTCGGATTGGCGCGGCTCGTCGAGGTGTCGAGCGTGAGCGTTTTGGGTAGCGTGGACATGGGGCGGGGTTTAACCGCTAAAGCGCCCGCGCGAAAGTGCCTTCACCGCCGGAACCGCCTCGCGCGGGTTGTCGCTGAACAGGCCGTCGATGCCGGTCCGCAGGTAAGCGCCGATCTCGCCCGCCAGATCGCCGTGTCCGGCCGGGCTGATGCCGCGCTTGTCGGCCAGCGGCAGGAAATGATTTTCGCGGCGAAAGGTCCAGGGATGGACTTTCAGCCCGGCGACATGGGCGTCCCGCACCAGCATCGTCGGCTCGCCCAGCCCGCCCAGCGGGCCGCGCGGGATCACCATCGTCTTGTTCGGGCCGATGCCGTCGGCATAGGCGGCGACGGTCTTCAGCCCCTCCGCTGTCGCCATCGCGGCATAGCTTTGCCCCGGATCGTCGGCGGGGCCGCCCTCTGCGTCCATCAGCTGGATCAGCGGCAGGTCGCTTTTCGCGCGAATCGCCTTGAGGTTGCCGGTCTCGAAGCTCTGGATGAAAACCGGCGCCGCGCGGCCGCGATAGCCATGGGCGTCGAGCAGCGCGAGCAGCGGTCCTTCATGCGGCAGGCCGATCGCCGCGAAATAGGCTGGATGCTTGGTCTCCGGATAGACGCCCACGGGCGTCGCGCGGTCCCGGTTCACCGTCGCGAGCAGCGCCAATATCTCCTCGAAGGTCGGAATCTCGTATCGCCCGTCATGCGCCGTGCCGCGCAGCAGGGGCAGCCTTTCCCGCGCGCGCAGCGTCTTGAGTTCGGCGAGCGTGAAATCCTCCGTGAACCAGCCCGTCACGCGCCGCCCGTCGATGGTCTTGGTGATCTTGCGGGCCGCGAATTCCGGGCGGGCGGCGACGTCGGTGGTGTCCGAAATCTCATTCTCGTGCCGCGCGACGAGCACGCCGTCCTTCGTCAGCACCAGATCCGGCTCGATAAAGTCGGCGCCCTGCTCGATCGCGAGCCTGTAGCTTGCCAGCGTATGTTCGGGCCGCTCGCCCGACGCGCCGCGATGCGCGATGACGATAGGCGGCTTTCCGTCCAGCGTCGGCTGCACCGCCGCCTCCTCAGCCGCGCAGCCGAACAGCAGCAGCAGCGGCCAGCATCGTATCATCCAAAGCGCTGCGCCCAGTCGTCGGCGGAAAAACCCACGCTGACGTCGTCGCCGCTCTCGACCACGGGGCGGCGAATCATCGCGGGCGACGCGAGCATCAGCGCCTTTGCCTTCGCGGCGTCCAGCCCATCCTTATCGGCGTCGGGCAGCTTGCGGAAGGTCGTGCCGCTGCGATTGAGCAGCTTTTCCCAGCCCAGCGCATCGATCCACCACTGAAGCCGCGCGGGTTCAAGTCCGTCCTTGCGAAAGTCGTGGAAGCGATAGGCGACGCCTCGCTCATCGAGCCAGCGGCGCGCCTTCTTCACCGTGTCGCAATTGGGAATGCCATGAAGTGTCAGTGTCATGCGAACGCGTTTAGGCGATGGGCGGCCGGTCGGCAATGCGCGCGTTGGCGCTCGCCAGCTTTCCGCGCAGTGCGCGCGCGAAGCCCTCGTGCAATGTCCCCGCGACGTCGGGGTTGGCCGCCAGCCAGGCGCGCAGCACCGCCGCGGGCACGAACCACAGCCGCGCATTGGTGACGAGCGTCACGGTCCCCGTCGCATGGCCGCCGTCGAGCACCGTGGCCTCTCCGATCAGCGCGCCGTCCTCCAGCGTGCCGACCTCCGCGCCGTCGCGCCGGATCACCACGCATCCGTCGGCAAGGTAGAACAGGCTGGGCGTCGCCTGATCCTCGCGGATCAGCACTTCGCCGCGCCGCGCCGAAATCCAGTGCCCCTGGTCGATCAGCGCGCGCGCCTCCCGCGCGCCGAGACCGGCGAAATGCCGTTCGCGCAGTTCCAGCTCCTCAGGCGAAAAGCGGATTTTGGCGTCATGCAGCCACGTCCGCGCGACGCGTCCCAGATTGACGACCAGGATCGCGGCCAGCAGCAGACCATATCCCGCCTGTCCCCCGGAAATCACGGGCGGCAGCGCGAGCAGCGCCGCCACGCCAAGGCCCAGCCGGATATGGTCCGCGCGCGCGGACAGACTTGCCGCGAGCAACACGAGCAAAACCCCATAGCCGAACCACGCCGGATCGAAATTGGCCATAGCAAATCTTTTTCAGCGTCGAGACCCGACATGGGCCGCTACCAGGATGTGACTGGTCCCCGAACGCCTTGAGCAGCCCCCACGCCACCTTGCCAAAGCCGGGGCACGCTACCATCTCTCTTTCGCAAAGGAAAGCATGGGTGCGTATCGGCGCGATCGATGCTATTTCCCCCTTTGCTTGCTTCCGGCGCCCATTCGCGTCATGGCGGCGCGTGATTCGCACGGAAACGCAGAAAAACGTAAGAAGACGGTGGATATGACTCAATCTTGGCAACCGCACAGCTGGCGCGCGCACGAGGCCCGGCAGCTTCCGAACTACACCGACGACGCGGCGCTCGCGGCGGCGGAAAAGGAGCTTGCGAGCTACCCCCCGCTGGTCTTCGCGGGCGAGGCGCGCGACCTGACCGCCGAACTCGGCCGCGTCGCCGAAGGGCGGGCGTTCCTGCTGCAAGGCGGCGACTGCGCCGAAAGCTTTGCCGAATTCCATCCGAACAATATCCGCGACACCTTCCGCGTGCTGTTGCAGATGGCGGTCGTGCTGACCTTCGCGTCGAAGATGCCGGTGGTGAAGGTCGGCCGCATGGCGGGCCAGTTCGCCAAGCCGCGCTCGGCCGACATGGAAGAGGTCGGCGGCGTCGAGCTGCCCAGCTATCGCGGCGACATCATCAACAATATCGCCTTCGAGGCGGACGGCCGCGCGCCCGACCCGCAGCGGATGATCAAGGCCTATAACCAGTCGGCGGCGACGCTGAACCTGCTGCGCGCCTTCGCGGGCGGCGGCTATGCCAATCTGCACCAGGTCAACGCCTGGACGCACGACTTCATGGACCGCAGCCCCTGGGCGCAGAAATACAAGGAAACCGCCGCGCGCATTTCCGAAGCGCTCGCCTTCATGGAGGCGTGCGGCGTGACGCCGGAGACGGTCCCGCAGATCAAGGGCACCAGCTTCTATACCAGCCACGAGGCGTTGCTGCTGCCCTATGAGCAGGCGCTGACGCGGCAGGACAGCCTGACCGGCGGCTGGTACGACACCTCCGCGCATATGCTGTGGGTCGGTGATCGCACGCGCTTCGAAGGGTCGGCGCATATCGAATATCTGCGCGGCATCGGCAATCCGGTCGGCATGAAGTGCGGCCCGACGCTGGAGCCGGACGCGCTGCTGCGCCTGCTCGACACGCTGAACCCGAACCATGTGCCGGGACGCGTGACGCTGATCACGCGCTATGGGCATGAGAAGATCGAGGCGCATCTGCCGAAGCTGGTGCGCGCCGTGAAGGAAGTGGGTCATCCCGTCGTCTGGTCGTGCGATCCGATGCACGGCAATGTCATCAAGACCTCGACCGGGTACAAGACCCGCCCGTTCGAGCGCATCCTGGCCGAAGTGCGCGGCTTCTTCGCCGTGCACCGCGCCGAAGGGACGCATGGCGGCGGCATCCATATCGAGATGACGGGCCAGAATGTCACCGAATGCACGGGCGGCGCGATGGACGTGACGGCGATGGACCTTGCCGACCGCTATCACACGCACTGCGACCCGCGCCTCAATGCGGGGCAGAGCCTGGAACTGGCGTTCCTGCTGGCCGAAATGCTCAATCAGGAAATGACCGAGCGGGCGAAGCAGGCGGCCTAAGTCACCAGCACCGCCCTTCGTCCGCATCCCCGAGCGAAGACGAGGGGCATTGCCGAGCGAAGTCGAGGCTTGCGACGTTGCGGCTTCTCGCTTCGCTCGAAGGTGCCCCTCGTCTTCGCTCGGGGATGCGGCAGCTTATTGCGCGGCGTCGCCCCGCCACTGCCGCGTGTCGGCGAACGCCCGCCCCAGCGCGACATGCAGGTCGGCGTCCTCCGCCGCGCCGCCCAGCACCATCTTGTCGGAATAGGCGTCGCCGGGACCGTGATAGTCGCCCGACAGAAAGGCCTCCAACAGCGCCATGTCCGAAAAGCTGCCGCCGACCATCAGCGACGCGACGCCCTTGGCGCCCAGCGCCCAGCCGTCCTGCCGCTCGATGAAGGCGTCGGCCTCACCATCGTCGTCGATCGTCCGGCCCAGCTTCGTCGCCACGTCGCGCACGATAGCGTCATAGGCGGGCCGCCCGCGCCCGATCGTCGCCACCGGCGTGCCGCGCGGCGAGATGGCGATGGTGTCGATGTTGAGCGCGACGGTAATGTCGGCCAGCGGCACGACGGGATGCTCCGCGAACCAGTGCGCGCCGAGCAGCCCCTTCTCCTCCGCTGTGGTCGCGAGGAAATAGATGTCGCGGTCCGGGCGCAGCCCGGCGGCAAGGCGCTTCGCGACCTCGATCAGCACGGCGATACCGCTGGCGTTGTCGACCGCGCCGTTGCAGATGCGATCGGCGGCGCCTTCGGGCGCGCAAACGCCCAGATGATCCCAATGGCCGAGGAACAGCACCGCCTTGCCGTCGGGCTTCGCGCCCGGCAGCTTCGCGACGATATTGTGGCTGTCATAGGGGCGGACCAGCGATCCCGCCACCAGATCGGCCGTCACGGGCAGCGCGAGGCCCCGATAATCGGAGGATTTCGCCGCCGTATGCGCGGCCTTGCCGCCCGCTGAACCTCTGGACTTGCCCCCCCGTGGGCCCAATATAGGGGCATGAGTCTGCCCCACGGTTTCCTCGAAGAACTGCGCACGCGTGTCTCGATCAGCAAGGTGGTCGGGCGCAAGGTCACGTGGGATCAGCGCAAGTCGAACCAGGCAAAGGGCGATCTTTGGGCGCCGTGCCCGTTCCATCAGGAAAAAACCGCGTCTTTTCA
>PHEM01000002.1 GCA_002842935.1 Alphaproteobacteria bacterium HGW-Alphaproteobacteria-13
TTTGGGCTTCATCTTCGTTCCTTCGTCACTACGACGAAGCCCAAATCCTCCTTAAATCACAACCTCAAATCTGTGCCATTGGTGCTGACGGCGGACAGATGCCGCATGCGGTACAGCCTACGACGGTCGAGGACCCTGATTTCCGGATTACGATCGGCGGTCCAGATTGCCGGCAGCCCTATCGGGCGTCGGTTTTGAATATTTCGGGAACCAGCTTCGGGTCCTTCGGCGCACGGGCCATCATGGCTTTCAATCGCGGAGCGAAGCTGGGAGGATTTGCCCATAATACCGGCGAAGGGTCTATCAGTCCCTATCATCGTATCCATGGTGGTGATCTGATCTGGCAGATCGCTTCGGGCTATTTCGGGTGCCGCACGGCTGAGGGGGCTTTCGACCCGGAGCGCTTTCGCCTGCAAGCTGCCGATCCCCAGGTGCGCATGATCGAGATCAAGCTCAGTCAGGGGGCCAAGCCGGGCCATGGCGGCGTGTTACCCCAAGCCAAGCTGACACCAGAAATCGCCGAGACCCGCGGCGTACCGCTGGGGCAGGATTGCGTTTCTCCCGCGCGCCATTCTGCCTTCTCCTCACCATTGGAATTGATGGCTTTTGTGGCGCGCTTGCGCGAATTGTCGGAAGGCAAGCCGGTCGGCTTCAAGCTTGCTATCGGCTACCGCCATGAATTCATGGCTATGGTCAAGGCGATGCTGGAAACCGGCGTGACGCCTGATTTCATTGTCATCGACGGCAGCGAGGGCGGCACCGGGGCGGCACCGGTGGAACTGAGCAATCATGTCGGCATGCCCGTTGCCGATGGTCTGAGCTTTGTTCATGCGATCCTTACAGGCGCGGGCCTGCGTGACCGGGTGAAATTGGGAGCAAGCGGCAAGGCGATCAGCGCATTCGATCTGTGCCGGTTTTATGCACTGGGCGCCGATTATGTCATGGCGGCGCGGGCATTCATGTTCTCGATCGGGTGCATCCAGGCGCGTCTGTGCCACACCAATCGGTGCCCCACCGGCATCACCACGCAAGATCCGCTACGGCAAAAGGCGATCGACATTATCGAAAAATCCGATCGGGTCGCGGCCTATCACCATAACACCATGCACGCTTTGGCGGAGTTGCTTGGGGCAGCCGGGCTTGAGCATCCTGGAGACGTGCGTCCGCACCATATCCACGTCCGTGCCGACGACGGGCAGATCGTGCGCGGTGAGCCGCGCGCGGTGCAACTGGTTCGAGGTGGTTTGTTTGGTGACGCCGTCCCAGAGGTCTATCGAGGAGATTGGCAGGGCGCTCGAGCAACCTCATTCAATCTTGTCTCGGCGTAAATCCAAAAGGTGCGCCGGGTAAATTGCTTGCCCTGCCCGGGCGGGAGCATCATTCTCTCTTTGGAAGTTCCGCCATGTCGTGCGCGGAACGTTTCAAACTGTATATCGACCTTCCCGCACGCGCAGAATTTCTCCTGCTGGCAGACCTGCTTTGGAAAGAAACCTGTATGCCCATAAAAACGATCATTGCCGGGGTGGCATTGGAGGCTGACACGGACCCCGTGCTTGAGAGGGCTCTGCAATTGGCGCAAGTACATGAAGCGCGCCTGATACTCGTACATGTGCTGGAGAATCTTCTCCTTGTAGAGGAGGACATCGGAACGTGGTCAACGCTTGGTACATTGCGTCAAACGTTGGAAGATAATGCCCGCGCGCATATCGCTCTTCTGCTTGGAGATAGGGACTGTCGGAATGTCGATGTTATCATCGACCATGGACGAGCGCATGAAAGCATCGAAGCTGCTGCACGCGCTGAACAGGCCGATCTGCTGGTCATCGGCCCCGGCAATCCCAATACGCTGCGCGAAAGGCTGTTTGGTTCCACCGCCGACAGATTAACCCGCAACGGACGTGTCCCGGTCCTCGTCGTCAGAAGGCAACCGGATGAGCCATACCGCCGTGTCACGATTGCGATGGATTTTTCGCCATCCTCGCAACAAGCGCTGGAAAAGGCCGTCGCACTGGCACCGACCTCCATGTTCGAGATCGTCCATGTCGTTGAACTGCCCCTTTCCTTCGAGCAGGCGATGTTGAAAGCGGGCACGCCGGCGAACGAAATCGAAGCATATCGCAGAAGCAAAGCGAATGCCGCACGGTTCAAACTGAACGATTTGCTCGCTGCTATGGGACTTGAACGGCTTACTGGTGGGATCCGCCTTTTTGATGGCACGCCGGCTGACATAGTGGCCGAGCTGTCTCGCGAGGAAACGCGAGATTTGCTGGCCTTGGGATCCCACGGACGCAATGTTGTCTCGCAAGTCTTGCTTGGGAGCGTGACCCGGCGCGCATTGCACAGCGCTAATCGCGATATTCTCGTCGTTGCCGCGGCTTGACGGCGGGTCTCGTGCTTATCGTTGTCTTCCCATAATCACGTAAACCCATTAGCCAGGCGCTTTGGATGCTGCGTCTGTCATATCGCCCGCCATCGCACGCAGTTCGATTGTCCTTGAGGCACCGTGCGTGTTGCACTGGCAATGCTGAAATAGATCAGCACGCGGGTAGCATTCGCGCTCGAGGTCATCAGGGGATGCTTGCTGTTGCCGGTGCCCTGCTGGCTTCGCGAGACGGAGGCGGGCCTTGTCGTCGTCAGCCATCGACGGGCCTTGCTGGCTCTCGCGGGCGGGGGACGCGTTATCGAGCTTGGAGAGTGACGGCGCCAACGTACGATTACAATATTCGAGCGAAGGTCGCCGCCGATCCCCTTGCGCGCGATCCGGCGCTCTTCGTCCCCGGTCGCACGTTCCTGGGCGAAATTCCCGCCAGTGCGCAGAGCAGTTTCGCGGTGTTTTCCAGCATGTCCGGCGCGAGGCTGTAAAGGACGAGCTTCGCATCGCGGCGTGTCTCCACCAGCTCCGCTTTGCGCAGGATGGCAAGCTGCTGCGACAGGCCGGGTTGGCCGATCCCCGTCATGGTTTCGAGTTCGCCCACCGATTTCTCGCCATTCTCGAGCAGTGTCCGCATCAGTTTCAGGCGTACGTCATGGGCGAGCGCCTTAAGGACGTCAGTGATCGTGCCGAGTTCGGTGTCGGTGAAGCTCGTCACTTGCCTGCCTCCGTGTCCTGGTCGGGGCGCGTCCGATGGAACCAGCAGGTATCGCCCGCGGCATCGAGTGCCGAGACCTGATCCTGGTAGGGCGGGAGTAGTACGTCGTCGCCGGGGCGCCAGCCTTCGGGCGTGACGACATTGGTTTTGTCGACCCTTTGCAACGCGGCGATGACGCGTAGCAGTTCTTCCACCGATCGGCCGATGGTGGCCGGGTAGCAGAGCCTGGCGCGAATGATGCCATCGGGATCAATAAAGAAAGTCGCGCGCAGTGTGGCCGCGTCGGGCGCATCGTCCGCAAGCATCCCGTAGGCGCGGCCGATCACCATCGACGGATCTTCGACGACCGGAAAGCTGACGGTTACACCGAAATGCTCATGGATCGCGCGTACCCATCCCAGATGCGAATAGAGGCTGTCGACCGAGACCGCTACCAGCGCACAATTAAGCGCTGCGAACCGCTCGCTGGCGCGCGAGAGGGCGATGAATTCGCTGGTACAGACCGGCGTGAAATCGGCAGGATGCGAGAACAATAGCACCCAGCGGCCACGATAATCGGACAGATTCATTTCGCCCATGGTCGACCGCGCCTGGAAATCGGGCGCGGCATCGCCGATCTGGAGCGGCGAGCAAACGGCATTCTCGTCTGCGTTGGAACTCAACTTTTCTACTCCTGGAGGCGGTAAGCCTTGTAGCCCTTTTCTTACACGGTTACATCATACGGGTAAACGATTAAGCGGCGTTTGCGTTTCACAGGAGAGACGTCCACATGTCCGATGCCCAGCTTGTGGTTTGCCCGGTCTGCGCGAGCATCAATCGCGTTCCGGCTGCGAAGATTGGCGCCGCGCCGAATTGCGGACGATGCTCGATGCCATTGTTCCAGGGTCAGCCCATCGATGTCGATGCGACTGCGTTTGATCGCCATGTGGGACGCGGGGACCTGCCGGTTCTCGTGGATTTCTGGGCGAGCTGGTGCGGGCCGTGCCGTGCGATGGCACCAGCGTTCAAGGCGGCCGCTGCCGATCTGGAGCCTTATGTCCGGCTGTTGAAGGTCGACACGGAAGCCGAGCAGGGCATTGCGGGGCGATGCCGTATCCAGTCGATCCCGACGCTCATCCTGTTCAGGGGTGGCCGTGAGATCGCGCGACAGGCCCGCGTCATGGATCGCGCCCGACTCGTCGGATGGGCGAAGCAGGTTCTCGCCACTGCCTGAGTCTTCGGCGGATCACCTGATGATTATAATTATTCCAAATGATGCTCTGGTGCGGTTCATGCCAGGATGCGTGCGTACTGAGATGGATCATAATTGCAGTTTCCGGAAAGGATTGAAAAATCCGGTCAGAGCAATTAGGTCCATGAATGTAACACGATTAATATAAATATGTATCTCTGATCTGTCGTTTTCGCGGCCGCAGGAGAGGATAATGCTCCCACCATGTCCAGCCAGCGAACCGGCGGGCGCCTCCCTACAATGCCGGCGCCACCCGCGTATCAAAGGAAAGATAAGGCCATGACCGACCCGCATGTCCGTGAAGCCGCCCGGATCGTCGAGGCCGCGAGCAATGCGCGGCCAGCGGTCATCCGCAGCTTCTTCGACGGGGGCACATTCACCGTGACCCACGTCATTTCCGATCCCGCGACCGCCAAAGCGGCGGTCATCGACAGTGTGCTGGATTTCGACCCGGCGTCGGGGCGCACCTCGTTCGCGTCCGCTGACAAGGTGATAGAATACATCCAGAGCTGAGGCCTCGAGATTGAATGGCTGCTCGAGACGCACGTTCATGCCGATCATCTGTCGGCTGCGCCCTACTTCCAGGAGAAACTGGGCGGTAAGCTGGCGATCGGCCGTCATATCCTCACCGTGCAGGAGGTGTTCGGCAAAATTTTCAACGAGAGCGCACGTTTCGCGCGCGACGGCTCGCAGTTTGACCATTTGTTCGATGATGGCGACCGTTTCACGGTTGGCTCGATCGAGGCGATTGCGCTGCATGTTCCGGGCCATACCCCTGCCGACATGACTTATGTGATCGGCGATGCCGCGTTCATTGGGGATACGCTGTTCATGCCCGACTATGGAACTGCCCGCGCCGATTTTCCTGGCGGCGACGCGCGCACGCTTTACCGCTCGATCCGCCGTCTGCTCTCGCTGCCCGACCAGACGACCTTGCATCTCTGCCACGACTACAAGGCTCCTGGGCGCGATACCTATGCCTGGGAGACGTCGGTGAGCGAGGAGCGGCAGCATAACGTGCATGTCCGCGACGGCGTGAGCGAGGATCAGTTCGCCACCATGCGCGATGCGCGCGATGCGACACTCGGGATGCCTCGCCTTATCCTGCCGTCCATTCAGGTCAACATGCGCGGCGGCCATATGCCGGAGCCGGAGGACAACGGCAGGAGCTATCTGAAGCTGCCGGTCAACACGTTGTAACGCCATGACGCTCGAACCCATCCAGTATCTGCTTGGAGCCGGATCGGGTTCGCTCGTCGGCTTCACCTTGGGTCTCGTGGGCGGCGGCGGGTCGATTCTCGCCGTCCCTCTCATGGTCTATCTGGTCGGTGTTGCATCGCCTCATGTCGCGATTGGAACCAGTGCGCTCGCGGTCGCCGTCAATGCCGGGACCAATCTCGTTCCCCATGCCCGCCAGGGTACGATCAAATGGCGCTGCGCTGGCATGTTCGCGGCCGCTGGCGTGGCCGGTGCCTATGCCGGATCGACGCTGGGTAAGGCGTTTGACGGCCAGAAACTGCTGTTCCTCTTCGCGCTGCTGATGATCCTCGTCGGTGCGTTGATGCTGAAAAACCGCGGCGACCCCGGCAATCCCGATGTCCAATGCGAGCGCGAGAACGCGCCTAAGGTGATCGGCTATGGTGGCGCCACCGGCCTGTTTTCGGGTTTTTTCGGCATCGGCGGCGGTTTTCTGATCGTTCCCGGGCTCATGGCGTCTACGGGAATGCCGATGCGCAATGCGGTCGGCTCATCGCTGGTTGCCGTCACCGCCTTCGGCCTGACGGCCGCGCTCAACTATGCCTTTTCCGGTCTGGTCGATTGGCTGCTCGCGGCGGTGTTCATCGGCGGTGGCATCGCCGGGGGCGTCGTTGGTGTCGCGCTTTCCCACCGGCTGTCGACATACAAGGGCGCGCTCAACACGATCTTTGCCCTGCTGATCTTCGCAGTCGCCGCCTACATGCTGTGGCGCAGCGCGGCGGCAATCTGGACCTGAATTTGAGCGATCCGATGGGAGGATATATATGCAGCTGCATTGCTTCCGGCTGCGGTCCAGGGTTTCTGCTGCCTCAAGCAGCTTCAGCGCCGCCTTCCATCATGAATCGAGATATTTCGCCTTCAGGGCCTTGAGCATGTCGTGCAGCTGTTCGTGGCGACCTAAGCCCATCACTTCCTCTTCGTGTCGATCAAAGGCGGAGACCAGGCCCTCCATCACTTCCGGTGCGACGATACGATCAGCCATCGGGAACAGGACAGTATTCTCCTTCTCGATATGTGCTCTCATGTGGTCGGCATAAGCCGTCGCTGTTTCTGAAAATTTCATCGATAATATTGCTGGTTCGGTTGCATTGACCATTGCCGCAACGAGTGCCCGGCCCTGCTCGTGTTCCGACAGCATCACCGATATAGGTCCGCCATCGGCCGGTAGACCTGCCTCAATCATGGCGGGAAACAACAGGCCTTCTTCTTTGCCGTGGTGACATGTGTCGGCAAATTCCCGTAGAAATCCTAGAAATTGCGTGACGTCCGTGGACGTCACATTCCCTTGTCTGGCTTCGTTCGAGATTTGATCCAGGATTTTGAGGGCCACCAGGATGGCGTCATGTTCGTGCTTGAGAACATCAGTAGCCTGGCTCACCATCGTCTCCTGCCGGTTCATTGCGTGGATGGGCTGATCAAGCATGAAGTAGACGGCTCTGTCGACCAGATTTTCGGGACCATTAGTCCGGATCCTGCTGAATGTGAACCGTGTGATCTGAGCGCCGCTCAACAGCTGAGCCGTGAAGATTTACGCGAATTTTGGGACTTTCGCACTCATCTCGTTGGCCGGCTTAACGGTGTATGTGTGAGCGATCGGGTAATCCGTATCAGCGGCTCCAAAGCTGTGCGTTTACGAAATCAGGGGTAGGCAGCGCTTGCAAATACCGTCGAGAATGCCGATTGCCGCGTTGCGAGCATGCGGCGGGTTGGGCGGTCCGATAGGCTTTGGTGAAATGCTGCGTCGGGATTTCGTCGCACCGGGCTTCTCCGTGGCGAAGTGTTTTCACTAGGAGTTCTTCGCAATGCGCTAAGTCAAAGCGCTGCATCCAAAAGAATGCGACTTGTCATCTCGACATCAGCAGAGTCGATTTCTAGAGACCCTTTCCGTGAGCACGCTTCGTTCCTTCCTCGCCCGGCATCGCTGGCTGGCCATCTGGCTGGCTGGCACCGCGCTGATGATGAAGGTGCTGGTGCCGGCCGGATTTATGCCGACCGTCTCGTCCGGTGCGATATCGGTCCAGCTCTGCTCGGGCCAGGGTCTGCAGACGGCCATGCTGGAGATTCCCGGTAAATCCGGCGATCACGACCCTACAGAGCACAAGCAGTCTGAAACGCCTTGCGCTTTCTCAGGTCTGTCGTCGCCGGTGATTGCCGCTGCCGACCCGGCTCTGCTGGCGATCGCCATCGCCTTTATTCTGGCGATGGGTTTTCTTCCGGTGGCTTTCGTGCTGCCCGTTGCCTCGCCATCCCTGCGTCCTCCGCCAATAGGACCGCCGCCCGCCGCCTGATCCTCTTCGCTGTTCATTTTCAATGGCGTGCGGGCCGCCGCGCGTCTGGATCAGGATGTTTCCATGTCTGTCATTTCCAAAGCCGCAAGCGCGGTTGCAATACTCTATGGCCTGTCGGCCGCGAACGTCTTTGCGCAGGACACGCAAGTCCTTCCTTCCATCGAGGTCGATTCCGATAAGCTTCCTACCGGCCCGGTGTCGTCCGAGACCCTGTCGCGTGACCGGATCGCACCACTGCAGTCGGGAACGAGTGACACGACAGCGGCGATCAGCCGCCTGCCCGGTGTCAGCAGCTACGGCGCTGGCGGGTTTTCCGGGCTGCCGGTGATCCGGGGCCTCGAAATCCGCCGTCTGACCATTCTTGTCGATGGCGTGCCGATTGACATCGCCTGCGCCAACGAGATGAATACGCCGCTATCCTATACCGATCCGCAGACGATCGATGCGATCAGCGTCATCACAGGGGTAACGCCGGTCAGCATGGGCGGCGATAGCATCGGCGGCGCGATTTCCGTCGAAACCCAGACACCGCGTTTCGCCAAAGCGGGTGAGACCTTACTGACGGGAGAGCTTTCTGCCTTCTATCGCAGCAATGGTGACGGTTTCGGCGGGGCTCTTTCGGCCACCGTGGCAAGCGACCGGCTTAGTCTCAGTTATGCCGGTTCCTTTACCCAGTCCGACAATTACAAAGGCGGTGGTCATGACGGCATTGTCCGTTCGACCGAATATAAGAAAACGGACCATGCGCTGAGCCTCGCCGCACAGACCGATATTGGCCTGTTCGAACTGAAGGGCGGCTATCAATACGCGCCCTATGAGGGCTTTGCGAACCAATATATGGACATGACTTCCAACAAGTCATGGTATCTGAACGGCCACTGGAAAGGGGCGTTCGACTGGGGCGATCTGGACCTGCGCGCCTTTTATCGTGACACCGACCACAAGATGAACTTCCTGGCGGACAAGGGCGGCAGCGCAAACGGCGGCATGCCCATGAACACCGAGACGCACAGCGCCGGTTATACGCTCAAGGGCGACATAGTGCTGTCCAATCGCGACACGCTGCGTCTCGGTAGCGAGTTCCACCACCAGTGGCTGAATGACTATTGGCCGGCGGTTGCGGGCGACATGATGATGGGGCCGAACACCTATATCAATATTAACGCCGCGAAGCGCGACCGGCTCGGGGCCTTCGCCGAGTGGGAGGCGAAGTGGACGCAGCAGCTCACCACACTGATCGGCGTGCGCAACGATCAGGTTTGGATGAACACCGGCGAGGTCCAGCCTTATTCCACTTCGATGATGAACGCGGCCGACGCGATGGCCGCGGCCACGTTCAATGCCGCGGATCGCAAGCGGCATGATAGCAACTGGAGCGCTACGGCCCTTGTCCGTTATGCGTTGAACGAGCAGGCGATCCTGGAACTGGGTTATGCGCGCAAGAGCCGTTCGCCCAGCGTCTATGAACGCTACAGCTGGGGGCGCGGTTCAATGTCGAGCCGAATGATCGGCTGGTTCGGCGATGGCAACGGCTATGTCGGTGACCTCGCCCTGAAGCCCGAGCGAGCTGATACCGTGAGCGCCGCGGTCAGTCTGAAAGGCGGTGGCGCCGATGGCTGGATGCTAAGGATCGCCCCCTATTATACCCGCGTTCATGATTATATCGATGTCGTGAAGCTGGCTGACTTCACCAATATGATGGGCATACCGACGGGGTTTGTGCAGCTTCGCTTCGCCAACCGCGACGCTGAGCTTTATGGTGTTGATGTCTCTGGTTCGCTTGCGCTGTGGCAATCGTCCATGGCTGGCACAGCGAAATTGACCGCATCGGCAAGCTGGCTACGCGGGCGTAATCTGGACGACGGCGGGTCGCTCTACCACCAGATGCCGTTGAACGCGACGTTTGCGCTGGAGCACCGGCTCGGCGGTTGGGACAGCGCGGTCGAACTGGCGGTCGTGGCGGACAAGAACAGGGCCGACGCCACGCGCAACGAACCCCGGACGAACGGCTATGCGCTCGTCAACCTCCGCACGGGCTATGCCTGGGGCAATTACCGGATGGGACTGGATGTCCAGAACCTGTTCGACAAAGGCTATGATCTGCCGCTGGGCGGCATGTCGCTCGGCGATTACAAGGCGACTGGCGCCTTGCGGCCGGCGCCTGGCCGTGGCCGCTCCTTCAACGTCGGTCTGACCGCGAAGTTCTGAAGCATGACCACCAGTCCAACATATCGGCTGGTTCAGGCAAGCGATACGAGAGCTTTCGGGTTCCTCGTGTCGCTTGCCCTGCATGCAGGCGCCCTGGCTGCTTATGGCCTGTGGAGCCACGGTCCGCGACCTGTCCCCGAAAGGCGGGAGGAACCACTCACGGTCACGACCGTGACCTTGCCTTCGGTGGTGGCCGAACAGCCATCTATCCGCCGACCGAGAAGCCGCCCCATGCCTACAAAACAGGTGACGCCTCCGAATATAACTCAAGGGGCGCACTTGCGGCAAGGGTCGCAGACTCCGCCAGGGCAGCCTGCCTTGGAGTTACCTGTCGCATCTGTGCCTCTGCCCGCAAGCATGAATGTTGCAGTGCCGCTTCCAGCACCCGCTTTGGCGCCGGCCGCAGCTTCAACGACCGGCACTGTCCGCGCGATCTATGCTCGGCGATTGTGGGAATGGATTGCCGCCAGACGTCCAGCGGGCCTCCATCTTGAGGGCGAGGCGCTGATTTCCTTTGCCATCGGTCCTCGCGGCGATTTGCGCGGACTCTCGCTCGATCGGTCCAGCGGCAACGCGCAGCTTGATCGGCTTGCGCTTCGCACGGTTCGTCTGGCGGCGCCCTTTCCGCGCCCGCCCGAAAGTCTCGATGCTGAAGAATTCAATTTCGTGCTGCCTTTCCATTTCAATTAGCGCCGGAGTTCGCAGCGCGTCAGTATTTGGTCAGCAAAGGTGGTCATGGTCTTGTGCCACCCCTTGATTGGAGCCCCTATGAGCCGCTTGCACATCCACCCCGAACGTCATGCCGTTGCGCGCATTGGCTGGCTCCGGGCGGCGGTTCTGGGCGCCAATGACGGTATCGTTTCCACGGGAAGCCTGATTGTCGGCGTCGCTGCATCAGGGACGGATCGCTCGGGCATTCTCGTTGCTGGCATCGCCGCGCTTGTCGCGGGCGCCATGTCGATGGCTGCCGGCGAATATGTCTCGGTCAGTTCGCAGACCGATACAGAGCAGGCCGACCTGGCGCGCGAAAAGGCCGAGCTTGCCACGCAGCCCGAATTCGAACGGCAGGAACTGGCGAACATCTATACGTCGCGCGGTCTGGAGCCCGATCTTGCGCTCAGAGTTGCCGACCAACTCATGGCGAGTGATGCGCTTGGGACGCATGCGCGCGACGAGCTGGGGATTACCGACATATCTACGGCGCGCCCTCTGCAGGCGGCTTTCACCTCCGCCGCGACGTTCAGCGCCGGCGCGATCATGCCGCTGGCGGTTGTTGCCGTCGTTTCAGCGCAGCAGTTGATACCACTCGTGGTCGCCGTTTCACTTTTGTGCCTGGTCCTGCTGGGCGCGCTCGGCGCGAAAGCCGGCGGCGCGCCGGTTGTGCGGTCGATCATCCGCGTCACTTTCTGGGGCGCCCTGGCGATGGCGCTGACGGCGGGCGTGGGCAGCCTGTTCGGAGCGACTGTCTGATGCGGTTGTAATCGCTTACCCGTTTTCGTCAGCGCGCCGTCAGCAATCTCTCCTACGACGAAGGCCAAGGAGACAGGTGATGCTCATGACACAAGCGGGCAACAGTGACAGTTTCAGGGTCTGGGATGCGCCGCTCAGGCTGTTCCATTGGCTGTTGGTTGCAGCCATCACGATCGCCTTTCTATCCTCGGAAGGGGACAGCCCAATCGCGGACTGGCACATGGCGGCAGGCTGGACGGCCGCCGTGCTGCTCGCCTTTCGCCTTGTCTGGGGGTTCATCGGCGGCGAACATGCGCGTTTTTTCAATTTTGCACGACCGTCACAAATCCTGCCGCACCTTCGTGAGCTGACAAGAGGACGCCCCAAAGCCGCCATCGGCCACAATCCGCTCGGCGCCTTCGCCGTTGTGGTGCTGCTCGCTGCCATCGGCGGGGTGCTGTGGACCGGCATTCTGGTCGATGCCGGACAAATTGACGAGGATCTACACGAGGTGATTGCCTATGGTCTGCTCGCGCTTATCGCTGTTCATGTCATAGCGGTGCTGCTGATGTCGGTACTCACCCGCGAAAATCTCGCGCGCGCGATGGTGACAGGTCGCAAGCGCTTTGCCCGGCATCCGGGCGCGCGGGATGCTCGCAAGCCGAGCCTGATGGCCATGTTCGTGGGCGCTATCGTGATCGCCATGACGGTGCTGGGCATAGTGCGCTACAATCCGGCGGCGTTCGGACCGGAAAATCGTGATGGCGCAAGCGAACGACATGAGATCGTGGATCACCCGATCGAGCAGGAAACAGATGATGACCACGATTGATACAATCCAGGTGTGACGGGAGAACGGACGCAGATGCGTGTCCTTGTGATCGAAGATAATGTCCGCCTCGCGGAGCTCACGGTCTCGGGGCTCGAGCGCCGGGGTTTTGCCTGCGACGTGGCTGTTTGCCTGTCCGATGCGGACAGTGCGCTCGACGGAGCGGTCTATGACGCAATCGTGCTCGATCTTGGCCTCCCGGACGGCGATGGTGTCGCCTGGCTGACGAATCGCCGTCAGTATCGGCAAATGCCGCCTGCGATCATCCAGACCGCGCGCGGGGCGCTCGAGGACCGGGTGACTGGGCTTGACGCCGGCGCTGATGATTATGTCGTCAAACCCGTAGAGATCGACGAACTGGCCGCGCGTATTCGCGCGCTGCTCCGCCGTCCGGGGCCCCGCGTGCAGACTGTGCTGGAAGCAGGCAATCTCCAGTTTGACACGGCGGCGCGCATGGCGCGCTACGGAGAATGCCCTATTGATCTGTCGCGCAGGGAAGCCGACCTGCTGGAACTGCTGTTGCGGCGCGCGGGAACCGTAGTCCGCCGCGAGGCGATCGAGGACGCGCTGTACAATTTCAATGAGCCGGTGACACCCAATGCCGTGGAAGCCGCGGTATCCCGTTTGCGCCGTAAACTGGACGAAGCTGGCGCCAATGGCGCGCTCCACACCATCCGCGGCGTCGGTTATATGCTGAAGGACGTCGCGGCGTGACCTATCGGCGTTCCGTGTCACGCAAGCTTGCACGAGGGCTTGCGCTCGTCGGATTGGTCGGCACCATGTTGCTCCTCGCGGCGGTCGTTTTTTTCTATAGCCTGACGTTAAGCGATCTGACGGCAAAGGACGCGCTGATACAAGCCGCGCGGGAGATGCTGGAGCATGTCGCGCTTCCCCTGATCGTGCTGATGATGCCGGTCGTGTTCGTCGTGCGTCGTGTGATCCGGCAGGCTTTTGGATCTTTTGAGGAAGCCGCTACCGCGGTTGAGGCGGCGCGCGGGCATGAACGCGGCTTTCGCATCGACACCTCCCATATGCCGGCCGAAGCCTTGCCGTTCACGGACGCCGTCAACGATCTGCTCGGCCGTCTTGATGAAGCCGCTATACGCCAGGAAGCTTTTGCCGCGGATGTCGCGCATGAACTGCGCACGCCGCTCGCGGTGCTGTCGCTGGAACTCGATCGTCTCGATCACGACGACGCTACGCGCCTCAAAAATGACGTCGCAGCGATGCGCCGCCTGATCGACCAGCTTATGTTGCTCGCCCAAATTGACGCTGCAACCGCGGCGCAATTCCCGCTGGAATCCGTGTCCCTCGTCGAGATTGCCCGCGATGTCGTCAGCCTTCTGGCCCCGGCCATTATCGCCGAAGGGAAAGCCATCACGCTCGATGCAAGCGACGAGCATCCCGTTGCGCGGGGCCGGCGCGAAGCGATCGCCGCCGCCTTGCGGAACCTCATTGAGAATGCTGTCCGGGTGACGCCATCGGGGAGCACGGTGAATATACGGGTTGGTCCGGATTCGGTGATCGCGGTGGGCGATGGCGGAGAGGGCCTTTCACCTGATCGGCTTCGCGAACTTGTGCGACGGCACAGTCGGGCCGACCATGCCAGCACCAACGGCGCCGGGCTGGGACTTGCGATTGTTGACCGGATCATGGCGGCGCACGGTGGAGAACTCACAACTGATCCTGACGCGCGGGAACTATCACTGCATTTCTTTGGCGCCTGAGCGCATTTTCACCCCGTCAGGGTCCCGTCAGTTTCGCGCACTAGGCGAAGTCCATGTCGAAGCGGAACTATCTCCTTGCTGGCGTTGCCGTCATTGCGCTGGTGCTTGGTGTCTGGTGGTTTGCCGGATTCGGCACCGCACCTGAACCTGGCTCTCAACCCTCTGAAGCCGGGAAAGCAGCGCCGGACATTTTGCCCGTTGATCGTAAACAGGCCGCGCAGCTCGGCATTCGCCTTGCGCCGGCCATTGCTGCGATTGAAGCGCCCATCGCCGTCATTCCGGCGGTGATCCAACCGCCCCCCAATGCCCGCGTGGCGGTGGCTGCGACTTTTCCCGGCGTGGTCATGCGGACGCTGGTGGTGGAAGGCAATACCGTCCGGCAAGGCCAGCCTCTCGCAGTCATCTCCAGCCGCGATGTATTGACGATGGGGGCCGACCTCACGCGCGCCCATGCGAGGGCGGGCGTGGCGCGCTCGAACGCGAGCCGGCTCTCGCAGCTTGCCCGCGAAGGTATCATCGCTGGCGCTCGCGCCGATGAAGCCAATGCGCTCGCCGCTGAAGCCGGCGCGGATGTTTCCGAAAAGGCGCGTATCCTCAAAATGGTCAATGGCGCGGGCGCGACCGGCACCTATACGCTGACCGCGCCGATTGCCGGACGCGTGACGACCGCCAGTATCCAGACAGGCAATCCGGTGGACGGAACCACTGCGCCTTATGTGATCGATGCCGCCAACCGCTATGAGGTTGTCGGCCAGTTACCAGAACGGCTCGTTGGCATGGTCCGGCCAGGCATGACCGTGCTGATCGAACCCGACATCACTGGGCGCGTCACTGCCGTCGGATCGACGATTGACCCCGCCACCCGTTCGGCCACTCTCAAGGCTGAGATTCCCGCCGGACCAGGCATCATCGCGGGGCGCGCGATCAGCCTGTCCTTGTCAGGGCCAGCTCCGGCCGGCGCCGTCAGCGTATCTGGCGACGCGCTCGTCATGGTCGAGGGGAAAGCTATCGTCTTCGTTGCTACCGCCAATGGCTATGCGGTGCGCGAAGTGGTGATGGAAGGTTCAGGGGGCGGCTCGGCGGCGAAGCAGACAGTGCTGCTGTCCGGCGTCAGGCTGGGCGAGCAGGTGGTGGTTTCCGGTACGAGCGCGCTCAAGGCGCTCGCCTTGTCGCGCTAGGGCCCGCCATGTTGCGTTCGCTGGTCGCCGCCTCGCTGTCCTGGCGCCTGCTCGTTGTCGCGCTCGCCCTCGCCATTGGAGGGCTTGGCGCCTGGGCCTTTATGACGCTGCCGGTCGATGCTTATCCGAACATCGCCCAGACGCAGGTAAAAGTCATCTTGAAGGCGCCGGGAATGACCCCCGAGGAGGTGGAGAGCCGCGTCATCACGCCAATCGAAATGGAAATGCTCGGCATTCCCGATCAGGCCATCCTGCGCTCCACCGCCAAATACGCCATCGCCGACATCACTATCGATTTTGTAGACGGCACCGACATCTATTGGGCGCGCCAGCAGGTCGCGGAGCGCCTGTCGAATGTAATGCCTGAGCTGCCCGCCTCGGTCAGCGGCGGCCTCGCGCCGATTTCCACACCGCTTTCTGATATTTACATGTTCACGATCGAGGGGCCGCTCTCGCTCGCAGAAAAGCGCGAGCTGCTCGACTGGACCATCCGTCCGGCGCTCCGCACCGTTCCGGGTGTCGCCGATGTGAATGCACTGGGCGGCTTTGTGCGAACCTTCGAGGTCAAGCCTGATCCTGTAGCCCTTGCGGCCGCCGGCCTCTCCATCGCAGACATTCAGGCGGCGATTGAAAGCGGCAACCGCAACGATGGCGCCGGGCGTCTGAAAAGCGGTGAAGAATCCCTGATCGTGCGCGCAGTCGGCGCGATCCGGTCGGTCGAGGATCTTCAACAACTGGTGGTTCAAAGTCGCAACGATCGCATCGTCCAGCTGGGCGATCTGGCGACGGTCGGAACGGGCAGCCTGACACGCTATGGCGCGGTTAGCAAAAACGGCCAGGCCGAAGCTGTCCAGGGGCTGGTGATCGCCTTGCGCGGCGCCGATGCGCGGCAGGTGGTGGATGGTGTCCGCGCTCGCCTTGCAGAGATCGAAAGCACATTGCCCGCAGGCACACATATCGATGTCTTTTACGACCGTTCCGACCTGATCGCGCGCGCCGTGGGCACGGTCGAGAAAGCCCTGCTTGAAGCCGCCGTCCTTGTCGTCGTACTGCTCATCCTGTTTCTTGGTGACTGGCGGGCGGCGGCGATTGTTGCGGCCACCCTGCCGCTGGCGGCGCTCATCACCTTCCTCTTCATGCAAGGCATGGGTCTTTCGGCCAATCTCATGAGCCTTGGCGGCCTCGCCATCGCCATTGGGTTGCTGGTCGACGGGTCGATCGTGGTGGTCGAAAATATCGTCGAACGGCTCGGCCGGGCGCACGAGGAGGGAACCCCGCGCCTTAACCTCGTCTATCAGGCGGCCAGTGAGGTCATCGTGCCGGTCTCGGCCGGGATCGCCATCATCGCGCTGGTGTTCCTGCCGCTGCTGTCGCTCCAGGGCCTTGAAGGCAAATTGTTCGCGCCGGTTGCGCTGACCATCGTCTTCGCGCTGGCAGGCTCGTTGCTGCTCGCGCTTACCCTGGTCCCCGTGCTCGCATCCTTTGGTCTCAAAAGCGGCCATCATGGCGAACCGTGGCTGATGCGCCAGCTTGGACCTCGCTACCGGGGCCTCCTCGATGGTGCGTTCGCGCGCAAGCGGCTTGTCTATGGCCTGTCGGCGGCGGGGCTCGTCATCGCCGGTATCGCCTATGGCGCGGTCGGCAAGACCTTCATGCCGACGATGGATGAAGGGTCGATCATCGTCCAGCTCACCAAGCTGCCCTCCATCGATCTTGACCAGTCGGTCAAGGGCGACATGGCCGCGCAGCGCGCATTGATGCGCGTGCCGGAAGTGCAGGACGTGATCGCGCGCGTCGGATCGGACGAAATCGGGCTCGATCCGATGAGCCCCAACGAGACCGATAGCTTCGTCCGCCTGAAGCCCCGCTCCGAATGGCGCGGGGACAAGGATCTCATCGTCGAGGATATGCGCAAGGTCATGGCCGATCTGCCCGGCATCGAGCCGAGCTTCACCCAGCCGATCGAGATGCGTGTTTCTGAAATGCTGACCGGTGCGCGCGGCGACCTTGCCGTCAAGATTTTCGGGCCGGATCTGGCGACGCTGGGCGACCTCGCGGGGCAGGTGCAGCAGATATTGTCAAACGTCGATGGCGCATCCGAAGTGCTGACCGTCGCCAATGACCGCGTCGACTATCTCCAGCTCGACATCGACCGCGCCGCAGCCGGGCGCTTCGGCATGCCAGTTGACCAGATACAAGATGCGCTGCGCGCGCAGGTCGAAGGCGCCCATGTCGGCGTCGTCGCCGATGGCCAGAAGCGCGTGCCCATCATCATTCGCGGCGATGACACGCTGCGCGCCGATCCCGCCCGCTTTACCGATCTGCAATTGCACACACCTGCGGGGATTGTCGCCCGGGTCAGCGACATGGCGAGGATTGAGCGGACCGAAGGGCCGGTCAAGCTCGACCATGAGAACGGGTCGCGCTTTGCGCTGGTGCAGGCGTTCGTCTCCGGCCGCGATCTGGTCGGCTATGTCGATGAAGCGAAGGCCGAGGTCGGAGCGAAAGTCAAACTGCCTTCCGGTTACAGCATCGTCTGGGGCGGACAGTTCGAAAACCAGCAGCGCGCCTCAGCTCGGCTTGCGGTCGTGATTCCGATTGCGCTGCTCCTGATCTTCTTCGTTCTCTTAGGGACGCTACGCTCCCTGCGTGCATCCGTACTTATCCTTCTCAACATCCCGTTCGCCATGGTCGGCGGGATCGTCTCGCTATGGACTTCGGGAGAATATCTGTCGGTGCCCGCCTCGGTGGGCTTTATTGCGCTGCTGGGCATCGCGGTGCTCAACGGGCTGGTCATGGTCACCTATTTCCGCCAGCTTCGGGCCGATGGGCGCAGCATGGCCGAGACGGTGCGTTTGGGCGCCGAACGCCGCCTGCGTCCCGTGCTGATGACGGCTAGCATCACGGCCTTCGGCCTGGTGCCGCTGCTGTTCGCGACCGGCCCCGGATCGGAGATCCAGCGGCCTCTCGCAATCGTCGTGATCGGCGGCCTCATCACCTCCACCCTGTTGACGCTCATCCTGCTGCCGATCCTGTTCGAACGCTTCGGTGAAGGCGCGGGAGCAACCGAAAATGGCTGACATCTTGCTCACCTTCCATTGCGCGTCGCGTGACGCCGATAGCGTGACCGACGCGATCCGGGCAGTTAGCGAGGCGCCGGTCCATATAGTTGAACAGGCCGTGCGTGGCTGGGACTTCGGCGATGCCAGTACGGCGGAACGGGTTTCGGGACTGTTGCGACGCAGCGCGCTGGAACTGATTGTCGATGAGAACGCGCGGGAGGCGCTGGTCGATGCGGTCAGGCAATCGAAGCGGTCGCTGCCGGTGCGGTGGCATGCCGTCCCGGTTTCAGCCCGGGGGAGAATCGTATGAGATCGCCGATTGTCCTTGGGGCGTTTCTCGCATTGCTCACGTCCACCGGGCTTCTTGCTCAGCGCGCCGATTTACCGCCGATCGAAAAGGTTGCCGAAGCGCTGGACAATTATCCGAGCGTGGCGGCCGCACGCGCACGGGTGGACGCCGCCCGTGCCGACCGCGACATGCTGGCCAAAGGAAGTCATGAGATTGCGGTTGCCGCCAGCTATGTTCGCCGGAGCGTCGATCGCGAAGGCGGCTATGACGAATTCGATGCCACGATCACCCGCCCGTTCCGTCTGCCGGGGAAGGCCGCGCTCGACCGCGAGGCGGGCGCCTTAGGCATAGAGGTCGCGGAAAATCGGATGGAGGATGCAAGGCATCAGGCGGCTTTGCTACTGTCCGGCCATTGGAACGACTGGCTGGTCGCCGGCGGGCTGTATCGCAACGACCTCGATACGGCGCGTTGGCTGGAAAAGGAGCTGTCCGCGCTGCGACGGCGCGTGGCGCTGCGCGATGCGGCGGCGCTCGATGTCGATCGGGCGACAGCGGCGCTGGCTCAGGCCCAGGCCCAGGTCGCGATCTCGCTTGCAGCGCGCGAACAGGCACGCGTGACGCTGGCGGCCAACTTTCCCGAAATACCGCTGCCCGTAGAGCCGCCCGAAACATCCCTGCCCGAACTGCCGCCGCAGGGGTTGGCGGTGATGCGGGATTTGGTGATCGAACGCAGTCATGAAATCCGTGCCGCCGATCGCGAGGCGCAGCGGCTTGCGGTTGTCGCTCGGCGTGTTCGCGCGGATCGGATCGCCGATCCTTCCTTTGGCGTTCGCCTGTTCAGCGAACGCAGCGGCATGGAACAGGGCGCGGGGGTAGTTATGTCGATGCCGTTGGGGGGCGGCCACAGGCGCGCGGCGGCGGAACGGGCCTCTGCCGAGGGCAACGCCGCACAGCTTGAACATATGATGGTTCAGCGCGAGGTAAGGGCCATCGCCGATGCGGATTTGTCTAATGCCACCTTGCGGCTTGAAGCATGGAAAAGCGCCGACCTGTCAGCGCAAAGCGCCGGCGACGCGCTTGCAAGAACCGAGCGAGGATACCAGCTTGGTCAGATCGACCTTGTGGATCTGCTCTATGCCCGCCGTCAGGCGGGCGAAGCGCGCCGTTCCGAGGTCATGGCGCGATCGGAAGCGGCCCGCGCGCTGCTCAGGCTGGAGATCGACTCGCACAGTCTGTGGGTGCGCCATGAAGACGATGGTGAATGACGCCGCATCAGGCGCGAGCGCTTACCAGCCAGGCTTTCGCTGCCATGTGAACGCCATCAGCGTCGCTATTGCGCTCGAACAGTTCAACGAGGCTGCGGTGCACTGCGGCGCGCGTGTCTTCCTCGCTCGCCCTGACGAGATCGCCGATCTGCATGCCGTCGAGCACGAAGCGGGTGGCGCTCTCGGGATCGCTGTCGGGGCCGCCGACGCGCTGATCGCCGATCCAGGTATCGAACGCAATGTCGGAAAAACCCGCGCTTTGTAGAAGATCGGTCACATAATCCTGTTCGCTGAGAGCAAAGGGACCAGGTTCGCGCGGTTGCGGCGTGGGCAGGTCGATATGCCGACGGATCGTCGCCATGACATTGCGCTGCCAGGGATTGTCGGCGATCGGCGCCCACACTGCGATGTCGAGCCGTCCACCGGCGCGCAGCATCCGACGCAGATTGGCGAAGGCGACATAGGGTTCGGGAAAGAACATCGTGCCGAAACGGGAGAACAGCCGGTCGAAGGGGGCTTCTTCGGGTATAGCCGTCGCCGCGTCGTCCTGCACAAAACGGATATTGGCAACGCTGGCGCGCCGCGCCCGCTCACTGGCGGTCACCACCAGATCGGGCGAAAGGTCGAGGCCAAGGGCCAGCCCGGTGTTGCCAACCGCGGCGGCGATCCGTCTGGTCGTCCAGCCTCCGCCGCATCCGATATCTACCACCTTCTCTCCGGAGGCATAGGCGGCCTGGGCGAGCAGCGCATCGCCGATCGGTTCGATCATGCTTTCGAAACGGTCGAGCTGGCCGAGCCAGCGCGTGCCCGCTTCACCCGCCCAGTCGTGGGTGGCCAGTCCTTCACTGTTCCCGCCGAAATTATTCATCATAGCTCTCCCTATGTCATATCAATCGAAAACCGCTCATGATGCGGACAGCGGCGAACGGCCAATCGACATGGCCGGTCACGAAACGGGAGCCGAGGACGGTGCATCGGACAAGTTCCAGCCACCGCCGATCGCCTTGTACACCGCCACCAGTTGCACAGCAGTGGCCGCATGCGCACGAGCATAGGCGGTTTCAGCCTCGTGCAGGAGGCGCTGGGCCGCCAGCAACTCGATCCGCGCGATATCGCCGGCGGCAAAACGTGCCTCGGCATGGCCGAGGCTTCGACGTGAGGCTTCCAAGGCCGCTTGGCGACGCGCCACTGTATCAAGTCCGGCGTCATAGTCGCTCAAAGCGCGCTCGGCATCACCCAGTGCGGCCAGGACGGCCTGTTCATAGCCCAGCGCGGCCTGCCGTTGACCGGCCTCCCGGGCGCGTATCTCCGCGCGCACGCGGCCGCCGTCGAACAAGCGCCATGAAATGAGCGGCAGGATCGAGAAGCGGGTGCTGGATCCGTTGAACCAATCATCTGGACTGAGCGCCTGGAATCCGCCGCCAGCCCCAATGGACAGCTTGGGAAACAGCTCTGCGGTCGCCGCACCGATGTCGGCGGTGCTGGCGGCCAGTCGTCGTTCGGCCACCAGGACATCGGGGCGGCGGCGCAATATCTCGGCACGCTCCCCCACCGGCAATGCAGGCAGCGCGCGGTGCGGGGCGGGCGCATCGAGCAGCTTCAACTCACGTTCCGGTAGTGCGCCGAGCAGGACGCCAAGACTGAGCACTGCCGCTCGTTGTCGAGCCTTTATGCCGGGCAACAGGGCATTGGCCGCGGCCCAGCGTTCATATGCGGCACCCACATCGGCATCGGAAACATCGCCGAGCGCGGCGCGGCTACGTGTGAGTCCCAACGTCTGCTGCAGCGTCGCGACAACAGCTTGTTGCGCGCGCAATTCCTCTCCGGCACCTGTCGTCTCAAACCAAGCGCGGGCGACTTCGGCTGCGATCCTCATGCGCACGCCCTGGGCTTCCGCTTGCGTGGCCTGCAACCGGGCGCTGGCGCTTTCCAGCGCTCGCCGGTTGGCGCCGAACAGGTCCACTTCCCAGCTCGCGTCGAAGCCTGCGTCGTAGATCGTCTGCGACGCGTCGAGGCCGGGAATGGAGCCAACGGGCAGCGGACCATTTTCACTTTGCCGGCGCTGGTTCACGCTGGCGCCCGCGGAAACAGCCGGCAGTTGCTGACCAGCGGCGCGGTCCCGCAGTGCGCGTGCTTCGTCGATCCGCGCGGCCGCCTGCCGGATATCGAGATTTTGCGCCAGAGCGGTATCGACCAGCCGCTCCAGTTCGGGGTCGCCTAGCGTCCTCCACCAATGGCTCAGGTCCGTTGGCGCGGAGATTGTCGCCACCGGCCTGGTCCAGCCACGCCCCGTGTCAACGGCAGGCGGCGCGTGATAGTCAGGGCCGACGACACAGCCGGTCAATGCGGTGCAGCCGAATAGCAGCACCACAAGGCTCGACCGTCGATGGGGGGTGAATATCATTGCAGCCGTCCTCGAACGAATAGGGTGGCCATGGTGAGAGACACCAGGGCAATCAACGCCAATGGCCAAAGGCTCGCCAGAATATCGCGGGGCGCCATTGCTTTCAAAAAGCTGCCTTCCACGATGACCAGGAAATGGGTCAGTGGAATCGCCTGAGCCAGCCACTGTAGCAGCGTGGGCATGTTTTCGACCGGGGTAGCGAAACCCGACATCAGGACGGATGGCACGCCGATGGCGAAGGCGCCGAGGATGGCCTGCTGCTGGGTCGCGCTGATCGCGGAAATCATCAGGCCGATGCCCACCACCGACAGGATGAACAGAACCAGGCTGATAAGCAGCAGCCCGAACGAACCGTTGAACGGAATCTGGAACGGTCCTGCCGCCGCCGCCATCATCAGAAGTCCAAGCATGGTGCCGATGACCAGCGCCGGCAGGGATTTGGAGATGATGATTTCTGGCGTAGAGGTTGGCGACACCAGCAATTGATCGAACGTTCCCAGTTCGCGCTCACGGGCGATCGACAGCGAGGTTATGAGCAGCGCGCTGAAGAAGGCCAATATACCGGAGAGGCCGGGCACGATGAACCAGCGATACGTCAGATTGGGATTGAACCAGTTGCGCACGACCACCGGTGTCGCAGGAGCGGCGTCGGCGTTTACCTCCGCCCCAACCTCGGCGGCGATGGCGGAAAGGTAACTGAAGGTGATCTGCCCTGAATTGCTGCGCCGACCATCGATGAGCACCTGAACACGGCCAGTGTCGCCGGCTGCGATTGCCCGCGAAAAGTCCGGCTGGATATCGAGCGCCGCGATCACTTTGCCCTGGTCGACAAGACGCCCCAGTTCCTGGCTGTCGGCGACGTGATGCACCTGGGTAATGAAGTCGGCCCGGCCCAGCCGGGTGATCAGTTCATACGACCAACGGCCTGCATCCTGATTGTGCACGGCAATATCGACATTGCGCACTTCGAGCGTCGCGGCAAAGGCGAACACCAGAAGTTGCAGCAGCGGTGGCATGAACACCACCATGCGGCTGCGCGGATCACGCAGGATGCTCAGCACTTCCTTGACGAACTGGGCCCGTAATCGGGTGAAAGAGAAATAGTTGCGGTGTTGCGCCATCACCCTCACTCCAGATTTTTCCGCGTGGAGCGTTTTGCCAGGAGGAAAAACAGGAATCCGATGGCGGCCATCGCCAGAAGATTTGGCAGCAGGACTACCCAGATGTCTCCGGCGAGAAAGACGGTCTTCAGCGAAGAGACAAAATAACGTGCCGGAATCAGCCAGGTGATGGCCCGGATCGGTGCCGGCATGGCGTCGATCTCATACAGGAAACCCGACAGCATGAAGGCCGGCAAAAAGCCGGAAAACAAGGCGATCTGTGCAGCCAGGAACTGATTGCGTGTAACAGAGGAGATCAGCAGTCCCTGACCCAGGGCAGGCACCATGAATGTGGCCGAAAGCAGCAGGAGCGCCGCAAGTGATCCGCGCAGCGGCACGCCGAACACGAACACCGCCAGCGCCGTCGATCCAAGCGTAGCCAGCATGCCGAGCACAAAATAGGGCAGGAGCTTGCCGATCAGGATTTCCGTAACCGATGCGGGGGTTGAGAGCACCGCCTCCATCGTGCCGCGTTCCCATTCGCGCGCGACGACCAGCGCGGTCAGCATAGTGCCGATGATGGTCATGACAATGGCGATGGCGCCCGGCACGAGCGCCCGGCGGCTTTCCAGCTCGGCGTTGAACCAGTAGCGCGGCTCCAGCGTTACGACTGCGCGCGGCGTCTCGATATCGCGCCCGGCCCGCCAGGTCTGCACTACGCCCTGTGCATAATTGGCAACATAATTCGCCGTATTGGGCTGCGAGCCATCGGCGATGATTTGCACCAGAGGCTGTGCGCCGCGCGCGGCCAGACGCTGCTCGAAATCCTGTGGGATCACCACAAAGCCGCGCAAATCGCCCGAGACAACCCGGTCGGCGACCTCGCGCCGGTCATGGACGAAGGTGACGTCCAGATAGCGGGTGCCGGCAAATGCGGCGGCCAGCGATTGAGCCGAAGCGGATTCGGATTCCTGCACGACGCCGATGCGCACCGCGCGCACATCCAGCGACACCGCGTAGGAAAACAGGAGCAGTAGCACCACCGGAAGGGCGAAGGCGATCAGCAGGGTGGACGGATCGCGCATCGCCTGCATGCTTTCCTTGCGCACCAGCGCCCAAAGGCGCTTCGGGTCGAAGCGGCGCATGACCTGAAGCTCCGTCCGAGGTCCGCTCGCGCCGGTCATGCGGCAACGCCCTCAGCGCGGTCCTCGGCCTCGACCAGATGAATGAAGGCGTCCTCCATCGTCGGGTCCGGCCGGAGATCACTGACCGCGCGGCGTTTGAGAGCGTCCGGCGTGTCGAGCGCGATCAGCCGGGCGCGATAGAGCATCGCCACCCGGTCACAATATTCCGCCTCGTCCATGAAATGGGTGGTGACCATCACCGTCACGCCCTTGCGGGCAAGGCCGTTGATATGGGTCCAGAATTCGCGCCGTGTGATGGGGTCCACACCGGAGGTCGGCTCATCCAGGAACAGCACGGGCGGGCGATGCATCACCGCGCAGGCCAGCGCCAGGCGTTGCTTAACCCCGAGCGGCAGCGAGTCCGGCGCCGCCGACAGCCAGGGCTGCAGGCCGAAGATGTCGATCATCTCGTCGATCCGCGCCTGCCGCGCGGCGCCGTCGAGGCCATAGACGCCCGCGGAGAATTCCAGGTTCTGCCGCACGGACAGCAAGCCATAAAGCGAGAACTTCTGTGCCATATAGCCAAGCTGGCCTTTGGCCGCACCGGTCGCCCGACGCAGGTCCAGCCCCACAACGTGCGCCTCGCCGCTGGTGGGCTTGAGCAGGCCGCACAGCATCTTGAAGGTGGTCGATTTTCCGGCGCCGTTCGGCCCGAGCAGGCCGAAGATTTCTCCTTTGCGGACCTCGAAGCTCACATTGTCAGTGGCTGTAAAATCGCCAAAGCGCTTCGTCAGATCCCGGCAGGAAACGGCGACGTCTGAAGCGAGTTCGACCGGCGACAATCCCGCGGCGAGCGCGGATGTGCCACCCGGACCACCGCCCAGAAGATCGATGAAGGCGTCTTCGAAACGGGCGGGCACCGCTCTGAGCTGCGCCTCCACCCGGTCGGCAAGCGCGCTGATTTGTTCCGTTCCTGCATGGGCACGCAACACCACGCGGACACCGGCGCCCTGGATCACTCCATCGCCGACACTGTCCAGATTGAGCGCCTCGGCAAGCACGGCCCGCCGCTGGTCGCCAACCTGTTCCAGGCGAAAGCTTCGGTTTGTGAGGCGCGCGGTCAACTCTCCGGGCGGCCCGTCATAAGAGAGTTGCCCTTCGTTGAGCAGCAACACGGTATCGCAGCGCTCGGCTTCGTCAAGGTAGGCCGTCGACCAGACCACGGCCATCCCTTCATCGGTCAGCGCCTGCACCATGCGCCACAGATCCTGACGGCTGACGGGATCGACACCTACACCTGGTTCATCGAGCAGCAGCACGGCAGGCCGGGCCATCAGCGCGCAGGCCAGGCCCAACTTCTGCTTCATGCCGCCGGAAAGTTTGCCCGCCAGGCGTCCGGTGAAGGGGGCAAGGCGCGTGAAGTCGAGCAGTTCCGCAAACAGGTCGGCGTGTCCGTCGGCATTCATGCCGCGCAACTGCGCGTAGAGACGCATATTCTCCATGACCGACAGGTCTTCGTAGAGGCCAAAGCGCTGCGGCATGTAGCCGGTCGCGACGTGGATGGCGTCGTTATCATCCACCACATCGAATCCCGCCACCGCGGCATGGCCGCTGCTCGGCGTCAGCAGGCCTGTCAGGATGCGCATCAATGTAGTCTTGCCGGCACCGTCCGGACCAACCAGCCCCGTAAGGCGGCCATAGCTTATCTGTGCGTTGAGGTCCTGCAATGCAGGCACACCGCCGAAATGCTTGCTCAGATCAGTGATGGTTACCGCGACATCACCGGTCTGATCAGGTGGCGGGTCCGATATCGTGCTACCGGACGCCATGTCAGCGGCCTTTGGCGCGCGCGCTGGCGGCTTGCTCGGCATCAACCTTGATCGTCACCGGCATGCCTTGACGCAGCGCGGTATCCGCGTTGTTGACGACGATCCGCAGGCGATAGACGAGATCCGTGCGCAGATCTGCGGTCTCCACCGTTTTAGGCGTGAACTCGGCCCGCGGCGAAATGAAGCCGATCTGGCCTTGATAGGTCTTGTCGGACGAGTCACCGCGGACGCGTACCCGCATTCCGGGCGCGATGCGGCCTAGATCCGGCTCACCGACATAAGCGCGCACATAAACCGGCGCATCAAGGCTGAGGCTATAGATCGGACTCTGACTGACAACCATGCTGCCGGGTTCGCGAACCCGTGCAATCACCGTGCCGGTGCTTGGCGCAAGCAGCGTAGTATCGGCAAGCGCAGTGGCGGCCTGTGCCCGCGCCGCCTGCGCGGCAGCGAGACGCGCTTGCCCCGCCGCTATATCTTCCTGGCGGAAGCCTTCCTTGGCCTGCGAATACGCGGCCCGGGCCGCGTTGACTCCGGCAGTGGCCTGATCGCGCGCGGCGCGCGCGGCATCGGCCGTCTTTTGACTGGCAGCGCCTGACGCGAGCAACTGGCTCTGACGGTCGAAATTGCGCGCCGTATCCCTGGCGACGGCCAAGGCCTGATTGAGAGCCTCCTGTGTCTGTGTAATCTCTTGCGGACGCAGGCCGCGGCGCAACTTGTCGAGGTCTGCCTGCGCGACCGCTACGGCCGCATCGGCCGCCGCGAGCGCTTCTTCAAACGGTTGTGCGTCGAGGGTTCCCATGCGCGCGCCTGCTTCGATATGATCACCTTCATCGAAGTGCATCTGCGCTACGCGGCCGGACTGGCGGAAGGCCAATTGCACCTCCCGAATATCGACATTGCCGTACAGGGTGAGTGTTTCGCCGCCATTACCCGAACGTTGCGTCCACAGCCATCCGGCACCGATTGCCGCTATGACGGCAACAACAATCAAGACCCGCTTGGCCGTGCCGGATAGCCGGATTTCCTTCATGATGCTGCTCCGATGCCGCGCAGATAGATGGCGAACACGCCGGGTGCATCGCGACGGATGCGCGCCACATCGCCCGCCAACATGGATTGCATGACGAGACCCTGGATCGTGCCGATGAACAGTGTGGCTGCGGCATCTGAATCGAGGTCAGGACGCAACTCGCCCCGTGTCTTTCCGGTTTCGAGCAGGATATGCAGCTGTTCACCATAACGGCGGATCAGGGTCTGGACCATGCGCTTCGGGAGAGTCTCGCCCGGTCGTTGCAGCTCTCCGAACAGCATTCTCGGCACACCAGGATGAGCAGACACGAAATCGATATGCGTCATGAAGACCGCCTCAAGGGCGGTGACTGGAGAGGCGGCCTCTTCGGCTGCCTTGTCGACACGGGTGAGCAAGCGCTCGGTCACCCAGGACATGACAGCTTGCAAGATGGCGTCCTTGCTCGGGAAATGACGAAAAAGCGCCCCCTGGGTCAGTCCCATGCGCTGGGCGATGGCCATCGTTGTAATATCGCTAGGGTTCTGTTCCGCAGCCAGGTCGATGACCGCCTCAACGGTCGCCGCCCGTCGCTCGTCGGCGGGGAGATGCCTGGCACGCCCATTCATTGCCTGCGCCTTCGATAGATAGTAATTAATTACTATCTATCCGCAATATGTATTCGTTGCAAGATGGATCCGCTGAGGGGGAAATTCGATAAATGGCGAGGGCGGGAGAGTAGGAGGCCTCAGGGCAAGTCACAGCGTGCCCGTGCAGCCTTTCTCGGGTAGGCTACCCCCGTTCGCTCGATGAACCATCCCTGCGTATTCCGAATTGTCGGTCCTCTTCGTGAAGAGGCAGTGCAAATCACCTTTGAAGGATGACCCGCAACGGCACTGGTCTGCCTTTCCCGCCAAGACGACCAATGTTCACGCCGAGGAGAGCCGGTCTATCGGAGTGGGACGACACACACGCCGCACGAGCGACAGATCGAGGCGGCGACGGCCAGGCAGTTCCAGGGGGCGTCGACGTGTGCAACGAAATCGAGATTGTCTGAAGGCCGTTTATCCCGTCCAGCGATCCAGCCCGGTAGCGAAGGTGAAACGCTGGTGGACGGCCGTGCAGGATGACGATCAGATAGCGAGCGCCCAGATCAGCTGCGTTCCCAGTGTCACGAACAGAAGCGCCAGCCCGATCCCGACGCGCAGTTGAGATTGCGTGTAGTGGTGCTTGTGGGCGTCAGTTGTGGGGAGAATGTACATGATAACTGCGTCCTTCCTCGTCGACGTAGTTTCGACCAGTGCTGGCTGTGGACCTATTGGGAATAATACGAAGGAAAGGGCGGAGGGCGCACTGTATCCTCCGCCCGTCGATGCTGAGGACAGGAGTTCCGTTCCGACCCGTTGAGCCCGGCTCAGACGATCAGAGATCTTCTCCGACTAGGATCGTACGTACTTTGTCAGCGACAACCTCGCGTGCGGCGTCCGCCCGCACCTTGTGCCAGTCAACGCCGCCAATGTCATAGTGCGCCTGCGCTTCGGCCACGGCGGCATCGGCGTCCGAGGCATCGTTCGCGCGCGCCGTGATCCTTTGCTTCAATAGATCCGGCGAAGCCTCGAGCCAGATACCCTCGAATGGAACTCCCCGGCGTCGTGCGACCTGATTGATCGCATCGCGTTCCTCGGGCCTTGCAAAGACCGCGTCCGCTATCGCGGCTTGCCCGGCTTGCAGGGTGTGGCTGGCCAATCGTTCCAACTCGTCATAGACCGCCGCGCTCGCTGTCGAGGTATATGAGGCTCTGCGAAGCGTCGTTTCTGGCGGAACACCCGCTAACCGCTTGCGCAAGACGTCTGACCTTAGAACTCGGGCACCGGGGGCCCGACCCAGACAAGGAGCCACCAGCTTGGCGATGGTCGACTTTCCGGTCCCTGAAAGCCCACCGATTGCCACGAGGCGCGGCGACGCAGGAACGAGCAAATCATCGGCGAGCGCCAGATAATGCAGTGCTTTGGCCTCGAGGTCTAAATCCGGCGACGCCGCGGCTTGTGCTGCCAATGCATGGGCCCGGATGGTCGCGCGGATGGAAAGAAACAAGGGCATGAGTGCTATGCCCGGCTCGTCTTGCGGAGAAACATCCAGGTAGCGGTTCAGCAGAAGATTCGCCTGAACTTGAAACCCGCGCGCCCAAAGGTCCATCAGGAGAAAGGCGAGGTCGTAGAGCACATCGGTTGTTGCAAGTGTTGAATCGAATTCGAGGCAATCGAACAAGACGGGCTCATCGTCGATTATCGCGATATTCGCGAGATGCAGGTCGCCATGTGCGTGCCTGACGCGTCCCTGTCGGGCACGGGCATCCAGCAGTTCGGCATGGCACTTGGCCAGGCCCCGAAATCGAACAGACTAGTGCCGACGGCTAGGCCGCCGCCCTGATCCATTGCGCGAACGATCGCGACCCGCATGGGACGAGACGCTGTGCAGCTCGGTCGGAACCGCGAGGTGGAGATAGAGCGTGGTCCCAGAGGGGACGTGCCATCTTCGCCTTGAGGTCAGGTAAGATCGTGAAGTGCGCAGGAAACGATCATTTCCTTGGGCAATTTGCTCATATTTGCGCGATAGTCAGTGCCCATGGCGACCCGTGCTATTTCCAGTCTGCAACAATTGAATGATCGCACCTTCGTGGCGGAGTGGATCAACCAGTTCCTCATGGCCAAAGCATGAAGGGACGCAGCGCTTCCAAGCCATGGAACGATGTTCTGGATTTCTGGTTTCCGGACGGACGTACTGTCGACATTGGCGCACAAGCCCACTGGCAACATTGGGTCTGGCGGATGCATGGTGGCGCGGATCAGGCGATTATCGCCCGCTTTGCGGAACTGGCGG
>PHEM01000214.1 GCA_002842935.1 Alphaproteobacteria bacterium HGW-Alphaproteobacteria-13
GTCGGGCACGACGGGACGCCCCAAGGGCGTAAAGCCCGAACTGCCCACGGGCGATGTCGGCGACGAAACGCCGCTGACCAGAATGGGCGCTTCGCTCTACGGCATGGGGCCCGACACCGTCTATCTGTCGACCTCGCCGCTCTATCATGCGGCGCCGCTGCGCTGGGCGATGGCAGTGCTCCAGATGGGCGGGCGCGTCATTGTCATGGAACGGTACGACGCCGAGGCCGTGCTGGACCTGGTCCAGAAATACAGGGTCACGCACGCGACCTTCGTCCCGACTCATTTCGTTCGCATGCTGCATCTCGAACCGGAGACCCGCAACCGCTACGACCTGTCTTCGCTGCGCGCCGTGATTCACGCCGCGGCCCCCTGCCCGGTCCCGGTCAAGCATGCGATGATCGACTGGCTCGGCCCGATCATCCACGAATATTATGCGGGAACCGAGTCCTGCGGTATCACCGCGCTCGATAGCCACGAATGGCTTCAAAAGCGGGGGTCGGTCGGGCGCGCCGTCCTTGGAAAGCTGCATGTCGTCGGCGAGGACGGCAGTGAGCTTCCGACCGGAGAGCCGGGGCAAATCTATTTCTCCGACGGGCCGAAGTTCGAATATCTGAACGATCCTGCCAAGACCGCCGACGCGCATAACGACCGCGGGTGGGCAACGCTCGGCGACGTGGGCCGGGTCGACGAGGATGGCTATCTCTTCCTCACCGACCGCAAGAATTTCATGATCATCTCGGGCGGCGTCAACATCTATCCGCAGGAGATTGAAAACGCCCTCATTACCCATGGCAGCGTTGCCGATGCCGCGGTCATCGGGGTGCCCTGCGACGAAATGGGGGAATCGGTCGTCGCGATCGTCGAGCCCCGGAACGCCGATTGCGATCGCGAAGAACTCGCAGCCGAGCTCAGGGATTTTATCCGCGCCGAACTGGGGGGCGTGAAGACGCCGCGCCGTTTCGAGATCGTCGCGGAACTCGCGCGCGAACCGACCGGCAAACTGCTCAAGAAGAAGATCCGCGAAGACTATCTCGCACGCGCCGGGTCTGCCCCGGCCTTTGCCAACGCCCGCTAGCCGCCAATTCGAGGATCGGAGAACAAGCATGAGCAACGGCAACGAACGGCGACTGCGGTCGCAGGACTGGTTCGCCGATCCGGCGCGATCGGACATGACGGCGATCTATCTCGAACGCTTCATGAATTATGGCATCACGCCCGCCGAACTCCGATCGGGCAGACCGGTTATCGCCATTGCGCAAAGCGGAAGCGATCTTTCGCCCTGTAACCGGATTCATCTTGAACTCGCCAAGCGAACCCGCGAGGGCATCCGCGATGCGGGCGGCATTTGCATTGAGTTTCCGATCCACCCGATCTTCGAGAATTGCCGGAGGCCGACCGCCGCGCTGGACCGCAATCTCGCCTATCTCGGTTTGGTGGAGATTCTGTACGGCTATCCGATCGACGGGGTCGTTCTGACCACCGGCTGCGACAAGACGACCCCCGCAGGCATCATGGCCGCGACGACGGTCGATATTCCGGCGATCGTTCTCTCGGGAGGACCGATGCTCGACGGGTGGCATGAGGGCGAACTGGTCGGATCGGGCACGGTGATCTGGCGGTCGCGCCGGTTGCTCGCCGCGGGCCAGATCGACGAGGAGGAGTTTCTCGACCGCGCTTGCAGCAGCGCGCCATCGGCGGGCCACTGCAACACGATGGGCACCGCCTCGACGATGAACGCGGTCGCCGAGGTGCTCGGTTTGTCCCTGCCCGGTTGCGCCGCGATTCCCGCGCCGTACCGCGAGCGCGGCCAGATGGCGTATGAGACCGGGCGCCGGATCGTCGGCATGGTTCGCGAGGATCTGCGCCCCTCGCATATCCTGACCCGCGACAGTTTCCTCAACGCGATACGCGCGATCACCGCCATCGGCGGCTCGAGCAACGCCCAGCCCCATCTCACAGCAATGGCCCGGCATGCCGGAATCGAAATCGGCGCGAACGACTGGACCGACTTCGGTTACGATCTCCCCCTTCTCCTCGACATGCAGCCCGCCGGACGCTTTCTCGGGGAGCGTTTCCACCGTGCAGGCGGCGTTCCGGCCATCCTCCGCGAACTCGAGAAGGCGGGGCATCTCGCTTCCGGCGCCCTTACGGTCACAGGCCGCACGGTCGGCGAGAATATCCGCGGCCGCGACACGCGCGACCATGAGATGATCCACAGTTTCCAGGCCCCGCTCCAGGAAAAGGCGGGCCTGTTCGTTCTTTCCGGCAATTTGTTCGACTTTGCCCTGATGAAGACGAGCGTGATTTCCGACGCGTTCCGCAAGCGCTACCTCGAGCGTCCGGGCGCCGAGAATGTCTTCGAGGCGCGCGCGATCGTCTTCGACGGTTCGGACGATTACCACCACCGGATCAACGACCCGGCGCTCGAGATCGACGAGAATTGCATCCTCGTCATCCGCGGGGCGGGACCGCTCGGCTGGCCGGGGTCGGCCGAAGTGGTGAACATGCAGCCGCCCGACGCGCTTCTCCGCCGCGGTATCGCTTGGCTGCCGACGCTCGGCGACGGGCGCCAGTCGGGGACGTCGGACAGCCCGTCGATCCTCCATGCCTCGCCCGAGTCTGCGGCAAACGGCGGACTCGGCTGGCTGCGAACCGGCGACATCATCCGGATCGATCTGAACGAACGCCGCTGCGACGCGCTGGTGGAAGCGGACGAGATCGAGCGCCGGCAGGCGGGTCCGCGGCCGCCGGTTCCCGAAAGCCATACACCCTGGGAAGAATTGTACCGCGAGATGACCGGCCAGCTGGCCGGCGGCGGCGTGCTCGAGATGGCGCTGAAATACAGGGGCGTCGCCGCGAAGACGCCGCGTCACAACCATTAACCCTCCGGGACCGGCAGCCCGCTGCCGGTCGCCACGGGACAAGCGAAAGCGAAGAGCATGGACATCCAGCCCCGGTGCCTGTTGCCGATCGAGGCATCCCTTGGTGAAGGCCCTGTCTGGGTGTCGCGCGACAGGGCTCTCTGGTTCGTCGATATCCTTGCCGCGCTGATCCACCGATTCGAGCCGGATACGGGCAGGCTGGGCAGCTGGACCGCCCCCGCCAGGCCGGGGTGGATCCATCCCTCCGCGGACGGCGGATTCCTGGTGGGCCTCAAGACCGGGCTCCATCGTTTCGATCCGGGGACCGGTGCTTTCGAACCGCTGTTCGATCCGGAACCCCATCTTTTCACCAACCGCCTCAATGATGCGGCGGTAGATCACGCCGGACGGCTCTGGTTCGGGACGATGGACGATGACGAGACGGCCGCCAGCGGCCGTTTCTACCGCCTCGATCAGCGCGGCTGCGCGGCGCTGGCGCTCCCGCCGGTCATGATCACCAACGGCCCCGCGATTTCGCCCGACGGCCGGTTTCTCTATCCGGTCGATACGATAAGCCGCCAGATCTTCAAGGTGCCTCTCGCGGAAGATGGCCGCCTCGGGCCGGCTTCGGTGCTTGTGACGATCGAGGAGGGCGCCGGTTGGCCCGACGGGCCCGTGTGCGATGCCGAAGGCTGCCTGTGGGTCGGTCTCTTTGCCGGGTGGGCGGCGCGCCGCTATTCACCCGCCGGCCGGCTTTTGCAAACGGTGGAATTTCCGGTCGCCAATGTAACCAAGATCGCCTTCGGCGATCCGGACCTGCGGACGGCCTTTGCCACGACGGCGCGCAAGGGGCTCGACGAGGCTGCGCTTGCCGGGCAACCGCTGGCAGGCGGTCTTTTCGCTTTCGACCCCGGGGTCGCCGGGTTTGCCGCTCCTGTCGCGGACCCCGCGCTACGGTTCGGCTTCGCCAGTGGCTAGCCCCTGCCCGAGCCATCGTCCTCACGCCGGCCCCGGGGCGGCTGGTTACCGCCGTTCAAAGCGAGACGCATGATGTTCCTTGGACTCGATATCGGCACATCCGGCGTCAAGGCGGTCCTGCTGAGCGACGCCGGTTCGGTGCACGCGACCGCGACCGCGCCGCTCCCGATAACAAGACCGGAACGTGACTGGTCTGAGCAACAGCCCGGCGACTGGCTCGCCGCTTGCGACAAGGCAGTGCTCGCGCTGCCGGCAGAAGCGCGGCGCATGGTTCGGGGCGTCGGACTTGCAGGCCAGATGCATGGCGCCACGCTCCTCGACGATGCCGACCAGGTTCTTCGCCCGGCCATCCTCTGGAACGATGGGCGCAGCTTTGCGGAATGCAGCGAACTCGAGGCGCGCGTCCCCGACCTTCGCTCGCTTGCGGGCAACATCGCGATGCCGGGGTTTACCGCCCCGAAGCTTCTCTGGGTTCAGCGCCACGAGCCGGACATTTTCGAGCGCGTCGGCACCATATTGTTGCCGAAGGATTATGTCCGTCTCGCTCTCACCGGTGACAAGGCATCCGACATGTCCGACAGCGCCGGCACGCTATGGCTCGATGTCGGCGCCCGGGCGTGGAGCAATCGTCTTCTCGGCGCCTGCAATCTCACGCAGGATCAGATGCCGCGCCTGTACGAGGGGGCGGAGGCCACCGGACAGCTGCGCAGGACGATTGCGGAGCGCTGGGGCATGGAAGCCGTCCCGGTCGTGGCCGGTGCCGGCGACAATGCCGCCGGCGCGGTCGGTGTGGGTGTGACAGCCGAGGGCGATGCCTTGCTGTCGCTCGGCACATCGGGCGTGATCTTCGTTGCGACGGCGGACTTTCGGCCGAACCCGGCCAGGGCCATACACGCCTTTTGCCATGCGCTTCCCGACATGTGGCACCAGATGAGCGTCCACCTGTCCGCCGCTTCCTGCATCGAATGGGGCCTCCGCGCGACAGGCAGCGCGAGCCCTGACGCATTCCTCGCGCTTGCGCAGCGTGCCGGTGCCGGTGAAGGCGGCGAACTCTTTCTGCCCTATCTGTCGGGCGAGCGAACCCCGCACAACGATCCGCACGTCCGCGGCGCGCTGCTCGGCATCGATCATGACACTGATCCGGCTCGCATCGCTGCAGCGGTCCTCGAAGGGGTCGCCTTTGCCCATGCCGACGGCATTGCCGCGCTGCGCGAGGCCGGGACGAGGGTCGAGCAGCTCACGGTAATCGGTGGCGGCGCGCGATCACGCTATTGGGGGGCGCTCCTCGCATCGGCCCTCGATGTCCGTCTCGCCTACCTCGAAGGCAGCGAAACCGGACCCGCGCTTGGCGCTGCCAGACTGGCGATGATGGGCGTAACGGGGGCGTCGGTCGGCGAAATCTGCATTCGGCCCCCTACCGAGGAGGTCATAGCGCCCGATCCGCGGCTCGCCGAACGCCTGGCGCCACGGCTCGCTCGATTTCGGGCGGCCTATCCCGCTCTCGGATCATTTTGAAAGGAACAGCATGTCCGCCGACTATTTTGCCGACTTCGCCCCCGTCCGTTTCGAAGGACCGGACAGTGACAATGACCTCGCCTATCGCTGGTACGACAAGGACCGGCTCGTCCTCGGCAAACGCATGGAAGATCATCTGCGCTTCGCGGTCTGCTTCTGGCACAGTTTCTGCTGGCCCGGCAGCGACGTCTTCGGCTCCGGCACATTCCGCCGCCCCTGGCATGCGGGTCCCAATGATCAGACGGCCGCCCGGGCCAAACGCGAAGCGGCCCTTGCTTTCGTCGAGAAGCTCGACCTGCCCTTCTACTGCTTCCATGACGTCGACGTGATGGCCGACGCCGAAGACATCGCGGCCTTCCGCCGCAGTTTCGCAGAGGCGGTCGATGCCAACCTGTTCAGCCATCCCCGCTACATGGCGGGTGCCGCGACCAACCCAAATCCCGAAGTCTATGCCTGGGCGGCAAGCCAGGTGCGCGACGCGCTGGAGGCCACGCACCGCCTCGGGGGTGCCAACTATGTGCTCTGGGGCGGCCGTGAGGGCTATGACACGATCATCAACACCGAGATCGGCATCGAGCAGCAAAATTTCGGCCGCTTTCTCTCGCTGGTAGTCGATCACAAGCACCGCATCGGCTTCGAGGGCACGATCCTGATCGAGCCCAAGCCGCACGAACCGACCAAGCATCAATATGATTTCGACACGCAGAGCGTCTACGCCTTCCTGAAGCGCTTCGAGCTCGAGAATGAGGTGAAGGTCAATATCGAAGCCAACCACGCCACCCTCTCGGGCCACACGTTCGAACATGAAATCGCGATGGCGCGCGCGCTCGGCATCTTCGGCTCTATCGACGCCAACCGCGGCGATCATCAGAATGGCTGGGACACCGACCAGTTTCCCAATTCGGTCGAGGAGCTGACGCTCGCGATGCTCGAGATCCAGCGAGCGGGCGGATTCACCACCGGCGGTTTCAACTTCGACGCCAAGGTCCGCCGCCAGAGCATCGATGCCGCGGATCTTTTCCACGGACACATCGGCGGTGTCGATACCATCGCCCGCGCGCTCCTCGGTGCCGCCGCGATCATCGAGGACGGCCGGATCGACGCATTTCGCGCCGAGCGCTACGCCGGATGGCAGAAGGGTCTCGGGAGCCAGATCCACGCGCCCGGCACGACGCTCGCGGACATTGCCGACATCGCGGTGTCGTCCTCGCTCGCTCCGGAGCCGGTCTCGGGACGCCAGGAGTGGCTCGAGAACCTCGTGAACCGCGTCTGATGATCCGCCTCACGGCAGGAGAGTTCGAGGCCGATCT
>PHEM01000215.1 GCA_002842935.1 Alphaproteobacteria bacterium HGW-Alphaproteobacteria-13
GCTGGCAACCTTGAGCAATATCGATAGCGGCCCCCGCCTTCGCGGGGGCGACGGGTCCGACGGGTCAGTTCGCCGCCATGTTCACCGCCCGCTGCGCCGCCCCCATCGCGGCCAGGGGGATCAGGATGCCCAGCGCGATGATCCACGAACTGTCGGCCAGCGTCACGGCGCGATAGACGCTGGCGCCGATCACGGCCCCGGCGACGATCCAGCCGGGTCCGGCGCCGCCCGAGACGCGCATGGCGAGCCAGCCGCCCGCGAAGGTGCCGATGAACCAGCCGACCAGCAAGGCCGCCGTCGCCCCCGCCGGGATCAATATCTCGCCGCTAGCGGGATCATAGACGTTGGGCGACAATTCGCTGCCGGCATATTGCGCCAGCCAGATGAGCGCGAAGGCGACAGCCATGCCCACGGCCGCCGCCGCCACTGAACGCAGGATCGTACCGTTCATTCCGTCAAAGCCTTCACATGAAATCCGTTGGCCGGTCTTTTGCCATGCGATGGCAAAGATCGCGTTAAGCTTCGACCATTACTTTCGGCAGTTCGTGATAGGCCGTGCTGTCGAAACCTTCGACCATCAGCCGCGCCACATAGTCGCCGACCGCTGCCGGTTCCTTGATGCTTTGCGGGTCTTCGCCGGGATAGGCGCGGGCGCGCATCTGCGTGCGCGTGCCGCCCGGATTGAGGATCGCCGTGCGCACCTTTGAGATATTGCGCATTTCCGCGCCATAGCTCGTCACCAGCGTCTCGAACGCCGCCTTCGACGCCGCATAGGCGCCCCAATAGGCGCGCGGGTTCCGGGCGACGCCGCTCGACAAGGCGAGCAGGCGGCCGTCCGCCGAACGGCGCAGCAACGGGTCGAAATTGGCGATCAGCGCCTGCTGCGCGATCAGGTTCAGCGTCAGCAGATGGTTGAATTCCTTGCCGTCGATCGCCGCGACGGGCGTCAGCGTGCCCAGCGTCGCCGCGTTGAGCACCAGCATGTCGAGTTGCTGCCACCGCTCCGCCACCGCGCTGGCCAGCCGGGCGATGCTGTCGCCGTCGGTCAGGTCGAGCGGCGCGATCGTCGCGCTGCCGCCCCTATCGTGGATACGGTCCTCCAGCTCTTCCAGCCCGCCCGCCGTGCGCGCGGTGATGATCACATGCGCCCCCCGCGCCGCGAGCGATTCGGCGATCGCCTCGCCGATGCCGCGGCTCGCCCCGGTGACGAGCGCGACCTGCCCCGCCAATTCTTCGGATTTCATAGTCATGTCGTCAGACAACTCGCTCTGCCAGCAGGGAGAATTGGTCGTCGACGCTGTTCTCGTCGAAATCGGTCAGCGTCGTCGGATAGTCGCCCGTGAAGCAGGCGTCGCAATATTGCGGGCTGTCGTCGTTGCGCCGCGCCTCGCCCAGCGCGCGATAGAGACCGTCGATGGTCAGGAAAGACAGGCTGTCGGCGTTGATGAAATTCGCCATCTGGCCGACCGTCATCTGCGCCGCGAGCAGCTTCGCGCGTTCGGGCGTATCGACGCCATAGAAGCAGCTGTGCGACGTGGGCGGGCTGGCGATGCGCATATGCACTTCGGCCGCGCCCGCGTCGCGCATCATCTGCACGATCTTCAGGCTGGTGGTGCCGCGCACGATCGAGTCGTCGATCAGAACGATGCGCTTGCCGCCGATCAGCGCCTTGTTGGCGTTATGCTTCAGCTTGACGCCCAGATGGCGGACCTTGTCGCCGGGCTGGATGAAGGTGCGCCCCACATAGTGCGAGCGGATGATGCCGAGTTCAAACGGAATGCCCGATTCCTGCGCATAGCCGATCGCGGCGGGCGTGCCCGAATCGGGAACCGGAATGACGAGGTCGGCCTCGACCGGATTTTCGCGCGCCAGCTCCGCGCCGATCGCCTTGCGCACCGAATAGACGCTGGTGCCGTCGACGATCGAGTCGGGGCGCGAGAAATAGACATATTCGAAGATGCAGGGCCGCGCCGCGCGCTCGGCAAAGGGATGATGCGATGTCAACTGGCCGTCGCGCACGATCACCAGCTCGCCCGGCTCGACCGACCGCACGAACTGCGCCCCGACGACATCGAGCGCGACGCTTTCCGACGCGAGGATGAAGGCATCGCCCAGCTTGCCGATGACGAGCGGGCGGATGCCGAGCGGATCGCGGCAGCCGATCATGCCCTCCGCTGTCAGGCAGATCAGCGAATAGGCGCCCTCGACCTGCTTCAGCGCGTCGATGAAGCGGTCGAGCAGGGTCCTGTAACTGGATGTCGCGACAAGGTGGATGATGACTTCGGTGTCGCTGGTCGATTGAAAGATCGATCCGCGCCGCACCAATATCCGGCGCAGCGCCATGGCGTTGGAAATATTGCCGTTATGGGCGATCGCGAAGCCGCCCGTCGCCAGGTCGGCGAACAGCGGCTGGACGTTGCGCAGCGCCGTTTCGCCCGTCGTCGAATAGCGGACATGGCCGATCGCCGAGGCGCCGCCAAGCTGGCGCATGATGTCGTCGCGGTCGAAATTCCCCGCGACATGGCCCATGGCCCGGTGCGTATAGAATTCCTTGCCGTCGAAGGCGGTGATGCCCGCGGCTTCCTGTCCGCGGTGCTGAAGGGCGTGCAGCCCCAGCGCCACGACGGCGGCGGCGCTTTCCGCGCCATGGATACCAAAGACGCCGCACTCCTCGCGGAGCTTGTCGTCGTCGAAAGGATGGGTCGTCAGCATGTCGATCCAGGAGCAGAGGGCCGTGACTGCCGCGCATATAGGGACGCGAATTGCAAATGTCGCCCCCATATTCATCCTTCCGCCATAAGATTGCGGGATGGCGGCGTCATGACGGCGACGCCAAGGGATGACAGGCGCGCGCTTTCTGCTCTAAAGCGCCGGATATGGATCAGCCACGCGACGCCACCGACCGTTTCCTCCCGCGTTTCGACGCCGCCGGACTTATGACGGCGATCGTCACCGATGCCGACAGCGGCGTGCTGCTGATGGTCGCGCATATGAACCAGGACGCCATCGACCGGACGCGCGCGACGGGGCAGGCGCATTTCTGGTCGCGTTCGCGCGCCGCGCTGTGGCGCAAGGGCGAGACGTCGGGCAACGGCCTGACGCTGGTCGAGATGCGCGTCGATTGCGATCAGGACGCGCTGCTGCTGCGCGTCGTGCCGGCGGGACCGGCGTGCCATACGGGCCGCCGCTCCTGCTTCTATCGCCGCGTCGAGAGCGACGGCGGGCTGACCTTCCTTGCCGACGATGCGTGAAGCCGCCGCCGCGGCGATGCTGCTCCTGCTCGCGGCCTGCGGGAATGCCGTGCCGGGGGCAAGCGCGGAGGCGGACACTGGCAACCCGCTGGAGAAGACGGCGCGCGAGCGCGGTATCGTCCGCGTCGAGGCATCCGCCCCGACCGGCGTGTTCGAACGCAGCCACGATCTTGGCCGCGACGCGATGTGCGCCGTGCCCGATGGGGCGGGGCAGTGGCGCTTTGCCTTGACCGCCGCGTTCGGGCCGGGCCTGTCGTGCGTGGCGAGAGGCGCCATCCGGCGCGACGGCGACGGCTGGCGGATGCGCTTCGCGGGCACGGACGGCTGCGAAGTCGCGGTGCGCGAGGAAGAGGACGAACTGCGCCTGCCCGGCAGCCTGCCGCCGCAATGCGACGCGCTGTGCCCGAACCGCGCCTCGCTCGCCGGGCTGCGCCTGCCGCGTGCCAGCTGGTCGGAAGGCGACGCGCGGGCCTTGCGGCTGCGGGACCGCAGCGGTACGATCGTCCGGCCCTGCGGCACCTGAATCACCGCGTTTTTCGTGCCTTGACGTTCACGTTAACGGAAACTAGTCTTTTCCGATGACCGACGAATACGGCCACGCTCATATCGACACCCCGGACCATCTGGGACGCGAACAGTTCAGCATCACCGATCTGTCGACCGAGTTCGGGGTCACGGCCCGTGCGCTGCGCTTCTATGAGGACGAGGGGCTGATCAGCCCGTCGCGCAAGGGCCTGTCGCGCGTCTATTCGAAGCGCGATCGCGCGCGGCTGGCGTGGATTTTGCGGGCCAAGCGCACGGGTTTCAGCCTGGCCGACATCCGCGAGATGATCGACCTTTACGACGTCGGTGACGGCCGCAGGCTGCAACGCCAGGTGACGATCGAGAAATGCCGGCAGCGTATCGAATTGCTGCGGCGCCAGCGCGACGATATAGACAGTGCGGTCGATGAATTGCGCCGCTTCATCGACACGGTGAAACAGGTCGACGCGCAGCAGAAAGTCGACTGAACGCCGCTGTCCCGCCTTCCCGGGCGAAAGGCGGCTGCCATCCTTTGATGTTCAGGAAGATGTCTCATGCCCGTCTATCGCGCCCCCATTCAGGACACGCTGTTCCAGCTCAACGAGGTGCTGGGGATCGAGCGTTATGCCGACCTGCCCGGTTTCGCCAATGCGACGCCCGACATGGTCGAGGCCGTCCTCAACGAGGCGGGAAAATTCTGCGAGGAAGTGCTGTTCCCGATCAACCGCACGGGCGACCTCGAAGGCTGCACGCGGCGCGAGGACGGGACGGTCACGACGCCCGAGGGATTCAAGGCCGCCTATCGCGCCTATTGCGACGCGGGCTGGACGCTGCTGACGCAGCCGGAGGAGTTCGGCGGGCAGGGACTGCCGCATGTCGTCGGCTTTCCGGCCGAGGAATATGTCATGGCGGCGAACCAGGCCTTCGCCATGTATCCGGGGCTGACGCAGGCGGCCGCGACCGCGATCCTCGTCAAGGGATCGGACGAGCAGAAGGCGACCTATGCGCCCCGGATGATCTCGGGCGAATGGGGCGGGACGATGAACCTGACGGAGCCGCATTGCGGCACCGACCTCGGCCTCATCCGCACGCGCGCGGTGCCGAACGGCGACGGCAGCCATGCGATCACGGGCACCAAGATCTTCATCTCGTCGGGCGAGCACGACCTGACCGACAATATCATCCACCTCGTCCTCGCGAAGACGCCCGATGCGCCGGACAATGTGAAGGGCATATCGCTGTTCCTCGTGCCGAAGTTTCTTGTGAACGAAGACGGTTCGCTGGGCGCGCGCAACAGCCTGTCGTGCGGCTCGATCGAGCACAAGATGGGCATCCACGCCAATGCGACCTGCGTGATGAACTATGACGGCGCGACGGGCTGGATGGTCGGCGAGGAGAATAAGGGCCTCGCCGCCATGTTCGTGATGATGAACGCCGCGCGGCTGGGCGTCGGTATCCAGGGGCTGGGGCAGGCCGACATCGCCTTCCAGAATGCCGTCCAATATGCGCAGGACCGGCGGCAGGGCCGCGCGGTGACGGGTCCCGCCGACCCGCAGGAAAAGGCCGACCCGCTGTTCGTCCATCCCGACGTGCGCCGGATGCTGATGGACGGCAAGGCGGTGGTCGAGGGGCTGCGCGCGCTGTGCTTGTGGGGGGCTTTGCAGGTCGATCTGGCCCACGCGGCGGCAAGCGAGGAGGAGCGCCAGGGCGCCGACGATCTCGTCAGCCTGCTGACTCCCGTCATCAAGGGCTATGGCACCGACAAGGGGTTCGAGGTCGCGGTGAACGCGCAGCAGGTGTTCGGCGGCCACGGCTACATCGAGGAACAGGGCATGAGCCAATATGTTCGCGATGCCCGTATCACCATGATCTATGAAGGCGCGAACGGCGTGCAGGCGATGGACCTGGTCGGCCGCAAGCTCGCGCAGAACGGCGGGCGGGCGATCCAGGCCTTTTTCGCC
>PHEM01000216.1 GCA_002842935.1 Alphaproteobacteria bacterium HGW-Alphaproteobacteria-13
TCGCGCTGGCCCATGTGCGCGCCGCGCTCGACCTGCCGATCGTCGGCACCGTGCCCGCGATCAAGCCCGCCGCCGCGCTGACGACAAGCGGCGTGATCGGCGTCCTCGGCACCGAGGCGACCGTGCGCCAGCCCTATGTCGACGACCTCAGCGCGCGCTTCGCCGCCGACAAGACCGTGCTGCGCCACGGCAGCCCCGGTCTCGTCACCGGCGCGGAGGCAAAGCTGCGCGGCGAGGCGGTCGATCCCGCCGTCATAGCCCAAGCGATCGCGGGCCTGCGCGACCAACCGGGCGGCGCGGCGATGGACGTCATCGTCCTTGCCTGCACCCATTTCCCGCTGCTGCGTCAGGAATTGCAGGCGGCGGCCGGCGATGACGTGCGGCTGATCGACGGGGCGGAAGGCATCGCGCGGCGCATCGCCTATTTGACGCAAGGGCAGGACTGGCCCGCGGCGGCAAGTCCCGGCATCGCCGCCTTCACGCACCGCGAAGAGCGTCCGCCGCCGCCGCTCGCGGCCTTGCTCCCCTATGGCATCGGGCGGATCGAACGCATCTGAACCTTTGGATTTGCCGCGCAATTTGCGAATCGTTCGCACTGGCTTTCTGCGGCTTCCGGCGCTATTGGCCCGCATGTCAATAGCCGTCGCAAAGGGACGGCCGGCTTGCAAGCGGGGCTGAACCGTGAATTACAACGATATTTTCGCCCGGGCGATCGACCGGCTGCACGAAGAAGGGCGCTATCGCGTTTTCATCGACATCCTGCGGAACAAGGGCGCTTTTCCCAACGCGCGCTGCTTTGCCGGGCATAACGGGCCGAAGCCGATCACGGTGTGGTGCTCGAACGACTATCTCGCCATGGGTCAGCATCCCAAGGTCGTCGCCGCGATGGAAGAGGCGCTGCACGACGTCGGCGCCGGATCGGGCGGCACGCGCAACATCGGCGGCAACACGCACTATCACATCGACCTCGAAAACGAACTCGCCGACCTGCACGGTAAGGACGGGGCGCTGCTCTTCACGTCGGGCTATATCTCGAACGAGGCGACGCTGGGCACGCTGGGCAAGCTGTTGCCCAACTGCATCATCTATTCGGACGAGCTGAACCACGCCTCGATGATCGCGGGCATCCGCAACTCGGGCTGCGAAAAGCGCGTGTGGCGGCACAACGACCTCGCGCATCTGGAAGAGCTGCTCGCGGCCGACGATCCCGAGGCGGCAAAGCTGATCGCCTTCGAAAGCGTCTATTCGATGGATGGCGACATCGCGCCGATCCACGCGATCTGCGACCTGGCCGAAAAGTACAACGCCCTCACCTATTGCGACGAAGTCCATGCCGTCGGCATGTACGGCCCGCGCGGCGGCGGCATCACCGACCGCGACGAGGCCGCGCACCGCGTGACGATCATCGAAGGCACGCTAGGCAAGGCGTTCGGCGTGATGGGCGGCTATATCGCCGCCGACCGCAATATCGTCGACGTGATCCGCAGCTATGCACCCGGCTTCATCTTCACCACCAGCCTGTCGCCGGTGCTGGTCGCGGGCGTGCTGGCCAGCGTGCGTCACCTGAAATCGTCGAGCGTCGAGCGCGACGCGCAGCAGGCGGCCGCCGCCTATCTCAAGCAATGCTTTCGCGACGCGGGGCTGCCGGTGATGGATTCGACGACGCACATCGTCCCGCTGATGGTCGGCGATCCCGTGCGCGCGAAGAAGATCAGCGACATATTGCTCGCCGAATATGGCGTCTATGTACAGCCGATCAATTTCCCGACCGTGCCGCGCGGCACCGAACGCCTGCGCTTCACGCCGGGTCCGGCGCATGACGAGGCGATGATGCGCGAACTCACCGACGCACTGGTCGAGATTTGGGACCGGCTCGACCTGGAGCTTCAGAAAGCGGCGTGAGCGACGCGATGCGTTACGACGAGGTTGTGCTGGGGCGCCGCTCGATCCGCGGCTTCCTCGACAAGCCGGTGCCGAAGGAGCTGATCGCCGAAGTGATCGAAGTCGCGATGCGCGCGCCTTCCTCCTACAACAATCAGTGCTGGAATTTCTCGGTCGTCACGGGCGCGCCGCTCGACGCGATCCGCAAGGGTAATAGCGAAGGCATATTGGCGGGCGAGCCCGACAGCCGGGAATTCCGCCGCTTCGACGCCGTGCCCGACGCGCATCGCGGCCGGCAGGTCGAGATCGCCAAGCAGTTGTTCGGCGCGATGGGCATCGCCCGCGACGACAAGGACGCGCGGCAGGACTGGGTGCTGCGCGGCTTTCGCCAGTTCGACGCGCCTGTCAGCGTCGTCGTCACCTATGACCGCGTGCTGCTGGGCAGCGACATCGCGCCCTTCGACTGCGGCGCAGTGACCAATGCGCTTGTCAACGCCGCCTGGTCGCGCGGTCTCGGCTGCGTGATCAACAGCCAGGGCATCATGCAAAGCCCGGTCGTGCGCGAACAGGCGGGCATCCCCGACGATCAGGTCATCATGATCTGCGTCGCCATGGGCTGGCCCGATGAGAGCTTTCCCGCCAATGGCGTCGTGTCGAACCGCCGGAGCGTCGAGGACGCCGTGCGGTTCGTGGGGTTCGATTAAGACACCGGACGCCAAATCCACTCCGTTCGCCCTGAGCTTGTTGAAGCCTGTCCTGAGCGCCTGCAAGGCAGTCGAAGGGGGCTGCTCTTTCTTTTTGGGCCGCAAGAAGAAAGACGGTGCTTCGACAGGCTCAGCACGAACAGAATTAGAGCAAATCGCCCGAAATCTGAACACCGTATCCCCGAGCGAAGACGAGGGGCTTGTTCGAGCGGAGCGAGAACCCGCAGCGTTGCCGCCTCGACTTCGCTCGGCAATGCCCCTCGTCTTCGCTCGGGGATACGGTTCAGATTTAAGGCAAGGTGGATTCAGGCACGGTGGATTCAGATTGCTCCCCTCAATCCCGGCAATAGCCCTCCCCGGTCTTGACGATCAGGCACTCCTGCTTGCCCACCAGATATTTGAGACCCGTGTCGTCGCCGCTGCCGCGATGCAGCGACAAGGACTCGCCGCCGCGCCGGAACTGGATGCCATGTTCGCTGTCCTGCCCGTCATAGCTGCCCTTGGTGTCGAGATCCGACTGCATCTCCAGTCTGTACCGGCCCGGCTCGCCGGGCGTGATGGTGACGAAAAGCCCTTCGGGACCCGTCCATTTCCCAGCCCAACTGGCAAAGCGATGCGGCGCCGTGGCGGGGTCGGTGGCAGCGCCTTCATCGGGCATGGTTTCGACCGGCACGTCGGTGGTGGTCCTATCGGCGGGCGCGGGCGCTTCGGCCTTTTCGCAGCCCGCGAGCAGCACCAGCGCCGTGGAGGCCGCCAGGATCATGCTCATCTTCATCATGCGTCTCCTTCTGCCGTCCCCAACGCACCGCGGGCGATATGTTTCCACGCCTATGGTGCGGCGAGTATCTCCGCATAGGCTCGCGGGTCGACGTTGCCGCCCGACAAAGTGACCAGCGTTGCCGCACTGGGGGCCACCTTGCCGGACAACAGCGCCGCCAGCGCCGCCGCGCCGCCGGGTTCGACCACCAGATGCAGCTTTTCGAATGCGACACGCATCGCATGGCGCACTTCCTCGCGCGTTACGGCGACGCCGCGCACGCCGCGCGCCTGCAAGACGGCGAAATTGATCGGCCATGTTTCCGGCGTCTGGAGCGCGTCGCATTCGGTCGGATGGCTCAAATCCTCGACCGGCAGGATGCGGCCCGCCGCCAGGCTGCGCGCCACATCGTCCCAGCCTTCGGGTTCGACCGCGACAACCTCGGCCTCGGCGCAGGCCAGCGCGAGGCCCGCCGTCAACCCGCCGCCACCGCAACAGGCCACCACCTTGTCCGGCCCGTCGATCCCGCGTGCCCGCATCTGCGCCCGCGCCTCGATTCCGGCCGTCCCCTGCCCCTCGATGATCCAGGGGTCGCCATAGGCGTGGACGAGCGTGCCGCCGCGCTCGGCGATCAGCTTTGCCGCGACGGCATCGCGCGCTTCGGTGACGCGGTCGTACAGCACGACCTCCGCCCCCAGCGCGCGCGTCGCGGCGAGCTTCATCGCCGGGGCGTTGCCCGGCATCACGATCGTCGCGCCGATCCCCAGCCGCTTCGCCGACCAGGCGACGCCCTGCGCATGATTGCCGCTCGACACGCCGACCACACCCGCCGCCGCCTGTTCGGGCGTCAGGTCGGTCAGCCGATGCCACGCCCCGCGAATCTTGAAAGCCCCCACCGGCTGGAGGCATTCGGCCTTGCACCAGATGGTCGCGCCGTCGATCTCCAGCGGCAGCAAGGGCGTCGGCGGCAGGATCGCGGCGACTTTCGCGGCCGCGCGTTCGACGCCGACCAGCGACGGCGCGCGCGCCGGGTCGCGCAAGGGATCGGGGCTTTGCTGTGTCATGGCTTCGCCCTATAGAGCGCGCCAGGGATCGCCAAGGTGGCGACAGGAGATTTTTCACGATGAGCAAGGTTCTGGTGATCGGCGCGGGCGGCGTCGGTTCGGTCGCGGTGCACAAGATGGCGATGAACAGCGACATCTTCCCCGACATCACGCTCGCCAGCCGCCGCAAGTTCAAGTGCGACGCGATCGCCGAATCGGTGAAGGCGCGCACGGGCGTCACGATCGCGACAGCCGAAGTCGACGCCGACGACAGCAACGCGACCGCCGCGCTGATCCGTTCGGTCGGTGCGACCCATGTCGTCAATCTCGCCCTGCCCTATCAGGACCTGACGATCATGGAGGCGTGCCTGGCGACGGGCGCGCATTATCTCGACACCGCCAATTACGAGCCGCGCGACGAAGCGAAGTTCGAATATCACTGGCAATGGGCCTATCAGGACCGGTTCAAGGAGGCGGGGCTGATGGCGCTGCTCGGATCGGGCTTCGATCCCGGGGTGACGAGCGTCTTCACCACCTGGCTGCGCAAGCATCATTTCGACCGCATCGATACGCTCGACATCCTCGACTGCAACGGCGGCGACCATGGCCAGCATTTCGCGACCAACTTCAATCCCGAAATCAACATCCGCGAAGTGACCGCCGTCGCGCGGCACTGGGAAAATGGCGACTGGGTCGAAACCCCGCCGATGTCAGTGAAGCAGAGCTTCGATTTCGAGGGGGTCGGGCCGAAGAATATGTACCTCATGTATCATGAGGAAATCGAAAGTCTGAAAACCCATCTGCCGGAGATCAAGCGCATCCGGTTCTGGATGACCTTCGGCGACGCCTATATCCAGCATCTGACCGTGCTCCAGAATGTCGGCATGACGCGGATCGACCCGGTGATCTATGAAGGGCGCGAGATCATCCCGCTGCAATTCCTGAAGGCCGTGCTGCCCGAGCCGTCGAGCCTGGGCGAGACGACCAAGGGCAAGACCAACATCGGCGTCATCGCCACCGGCCTTGGCAAGGACGGCAAGGAAAAGACGCTCTACCTGTACAACATCTGCGACCATGAGGACGCCTATGCGGAGACCGGCAATCAGGCGGTCAGCTATACGACCGGCGTTCCCGCGATGATCGGCGCGGCGATGATGGTCACAGGCACATGGTCGGGAGCGGGCGTGTTCAACATGGAACAGATGGACCCCGATCCCTTCATGGACATGCTGAACCGGCACGGCCTGCCGTGGCAGGTGAAGGAACTGGACGCGCCGCTAGCGTTTTGATCCGCCGAAGCCCTCTCCCCTTCAGGGGAGAGGG
>PHEM01000217.1 GCA_002842935.1 Alphaproteobacteria bacterium HGW-Alphaproteobacteria-13
CGTCCGCTGCTCCCCCGCCGTGCCCGGCTCGCGCCCTTCGAAGGCGTCACCGGCCAGAACGCGGATATGGCTCGCAAGGGCGGCTTCGGTGACGGGCGCATCCTGCGCATGAACGGCAGGGCTGACGGCGAGCGCGGCGGCGGCGAGGAATTTCAGCATTTTCATGGATGCGCCGCATGGCATGGCGCGAAGGCGTGGACAAGCTGCGTTCGTCGAACGACGGACGACATTTTCTCCCCTCCCGCAGGCGGGAGGGGTCGGGGGTGGGCCAGCGACGGTGCGAACAACCCACCCCGCTGCGAGTAGCGAACAAGTTCGCAACTCTCGCTGCCCCTCCCGCCTGCGGGAGGGGAGAATCAGGGGCGGCCCGCCCGTTCCAGCAGCGCCCGCGCCGCGGCGACGTGCATGTCCTCGATCATCCGCCCTTCGTGCCGCTGCGCGCCGCCGGTCGCGGCGGCGACCAGTGCTTCGGCCTCTGCTATCTCGCGCGCGGACGGGGCGAAGGCGGCGTTGCACGGATCGACCTGCGACGGGTGGATCAGCGTCTTGCCGTCGAAGCCGAACCGCCGTCCCTCCGCCGCCTCTGCCACAAAGCCCGCCGCGTCGTCGATCGCATTATACACGCCGTCGAAGCACCACGCCCCGCCCGCCCGCGCGGCGAGCACGATCGCCTGGATCGCATGGCTCATCGCGCCGCGATCCATGCCGTCCGGCAGCTTCAGTTCATGCGCGAGGTCGTTGAGACCCGCGATCAGCCCCGCCACCGCCGCATCGGCGGCAATCGCGGGCGCGGCATAGATGGCCGCCGGCGTCTCGATCATCGCCAGCAGCGGCACGCCAAGGCGGCGCGCGCTGTCGAGATCGGACGGCGCGTCGACCTTCGGCAGCACCACGGCGTCGAGCGTCAGCCCCGACAGCGCCGCGAGGTCCGCCGCCTGCTGTGCGCTGCCCGCGCCGTTGATCCGCACCGCGACGCGCTTTCCGGGAAAGCCCGCCGTCACGGCGGCGCGCATCGCCTCGCGCGCCTCTGCCTTGCGGTCCATCGGCACGGCGTCTTCCAGATCGACGATCAGCATGTCGGCCGCCAGTCCCCGCGCCTTTTCGAGCGCGCGGGCGTTGGAGCCGGGAACATAGAGCAGCGAGCGGGGGGCGTGGGACGTCGTCATGCGCTTTTCTGTGGCGCAGCGGGACGGTTGCCGCAATAAGGAAGAGGATATGCAGGAGGATTGATCGATGGAATTCGCACTTGCACTGGTCGTCCTTGCGCTGGTGTTCCTGGTCTGGGCGCTGACGCCCGTGCGGCAGGGCTATGCCTATACGATCGAGCGTTTCGGCCGCTACACGCACACCGCGCAGCCCGGCCTGAACTTCATCATGCCGATCTTCGACCGCGTCGGGCGCAAGGTGAACATGATGGAGCAGGTGCTCGACATTCCGGGGCAGGAGATCATCACCAAGGACAATGCGATGGTCGCGGTCGACGGCGTCGTCTTCTTTCAGGTGCTCGACGCCGCCAAGGCCGCCTACGAAGTCAGCGACCTCTATCTGTCGATCATGAACCTGACGACGACGAACCTGCGCACCGTCATGGGATCGATGGACCTCGACGAGACATTGTCCAAGCGCGACGAGATCAACACGCGCCTGCTGCACGTCGTCGATGACGCGACGACGCCGTGGGGCGTCAAGATCACCCGCGTCGAGATCAAGGACATCCGCCCGCCCGCCGACATCTCCAACGCCATGGCCCGCCAGATGAAGGCCGAGCGCGAAAAGCGCGCCGCGATCCTGGAGGCCGAGGGCATGCGCGCCTCCGAAATCCTGCGGGCGGAGGGCGAGAAGCAGGGTCAGATCTTGCAGGCCGAGGGCCGCCGCGAGGCCGCCTTCCGCGACGCCGAGGCCCGCGAGCGCGAGGCGGAAGCAGAGGCCAAGGCGACGCAGATGGTGTCGGACGCCATCGCCAGCGGCAATGCGCAGGCGATCAACTATTTCATCGCGCAGAAATATGTCGAGGCGGTCAGCCAGTTCGCGACCAGCCCGAACGCCAAGACGATCCTGTTCCCGGTCGAGGCGACGCAGCTGATCGGCACGCTGGGCGGCATCGGCGAACTGGCCAAGGATGCGATCGAACGCGGACGCGGGACCGGAGGAGGCGCCTGACATGCCCGGCTGGCTGAGCCATATGGACCCGCACTGGGTCTGGCTGTCGCTGGGCGTGCTGCTCGCGGCGGCGGAAATCGTGATGCCGGGCTTTTTCCTGATCTGGCTGGGCGCGGCGGCGGTCGTCACGGGCGTCATCGCCTGGATCGTGCCGATCGGGATTCCGGCGCAGCTCGGCATCTTCGCGCTCCTGTCCTTCGTCGCGCTCTATGGCGCGCGGCGCTGGCTGAAGGCGAACCCGATCGCGAGCGCCGATCCGCACCTCAACCAGCGCGGCGGGCGGCTGGTCGGCGAAGTGCTGACGCTGACGCGGGCGATCGAGGACGGGCGCGGCCGGGCGAAAGTCGGCGACGGCGAATGGCCCGTGCGCGGTCCCGACGCGCCGGAAGGCAGCAAGGTCCGCGTGACCGGCACCGACGGCAATGTGCTGGTGGTGGAGCTGGCCTGACTGATCGCCAGAGCGGCATGGATCGAATCGATACCGTTTCCCCGAGCGAAGACGAGGGGCATGGCCGAGCGAAGTCGAGGCTGCGACGCTGCGGTTCTCGCTCCGCTCGAACGGCCCCCTCGTCTACGCTCGGGGAAGCGGATGGTTGAAACTTGGGCAATTGGCCCTAGGAAACCCGCATGACCCCGACTCTCTGGCCGCAGCGGCTGCTCGCCCTGCCCTTCCTTATCCTCGGCGGCTGGTGCCTGATCGCGCCGCACATGGTCGAGCGGCTGACGATCAATCCCGACTATCAGCACCTCAGCACGACGAGCGCGCTGATGATCGGCTGCTTCGGCGCGCAGGCCGTGCTCGGCGGATTGTTCATCGTCTTCAGCCGCTGGACGAAACGCACCTTCGCGATCTACGCGGCGGCGTTGCTGCCCTTTTTCTGGTTCAACTATTATTTCGTCTTTGTGGTGCCGGTGCTGAATCGCTGGATGGCGCTCGATTTCGGCGCCAATCTGTTCATGCTCGGCCTGTGCGTGTGGGGCTGGCGCACGGCGCCGACGATCGGAGAGAGCGAAAGACTGGACTTATGATCCCCACCGTCGAAAAAGGGGGGACGGCGTGGGGACGCCGCTGGGCAGGAAACAGGAATTACTTATAGTGGTGTCAATAGCAAGGAAGCGATTGAGTCCGGAGGAAAGCCGGTCCGTCGCGCTGGAGGCGGCGCGGCAGATCCTGATCGAGATGGGACCGCAGGCCGTGACGCTGAAGGCCGTCGCGTCGCGCATCGACCGCACGCACGCCAATCTGCTGCACCATTTCGGCAGCGCCGCCGGGCTTCAGAAAGCGCTCGCCGCCTATCTCGCCGACACGGTATGCGCGACGATCGGGCGGAAGATGGCCGAATCGGGACCGGGCGAGCGCAATATGCGCGAGATCGTCGACCTGGCCTTCGACGCCTTTGGCAGCGGGGGCGCGGGCGCGCTGGCGACCTGGATGGCGGCGACGGGCAATGACGATGCGCTCGACCCCGTGATCGAGGCGATTCACCGGCTGATCGACGGTCTCACCCCCGACGCGCACGAAAAAAGGCTGCTGCACGAAGATACGCTGGCGCTCGTCCTGATGGCGATGGGCGACGCCCAGCTCGGTGGATCGATGGCCGACGCGCTGGGCCTGCCGCGCGACACCGCCCGCGTGCTGGCGACGGACCTGATCAAGGGGCGCATCGCGGCCTTCCTGGCGGAGCAGGACGCGAAGGGATAGAGCGATTCGCTTCAACCTCGCTCCCGTTCGCGTCGAGCGAAGTCGAAATGCCCATCGACCTTGCTCCACGACGATGGGTGTCTCGACTTCGCTCGACACGAACGGAATTGGAGGGCGGGATTAGAGGTGCATTTCCCTCGCCTTCCCCCTAAAGCGCCTCCATGCATTTCCTCGATCAGGCCAAGATTTTCGTGAAGTCCGGCGACGGCGGTCCCGGCGCCGTCAGTTTCCGGCGCGAGAAATATATCGAATATGGCGGTCCCGACGGCGGCAACGGCGGCAAGGGCGGCGATATCGTCTTCGAGGCCGTGGCCGGGCTGAACACGCTGATCGACTTTCGCTATACGCAGCATTTCAAGGCGCGGCGCGGCACGCCCGGCGCGGGACGCGACCGCACCGGCGCGGGCGGCGACGATCTGGTCATCCAGGTGCCGATCGGCACGCAGATACTGGCCGACGACGAGGAGCGCAGCCTGCTCGCCGACCTGACAAGGGAAGGCGAGCGCATCGTCTTCCTGCGCGGCGGCGACGGCGGGCGCGGCAACGCCAGCTACAAGAGCAGCACCAACCGCGCCCCGCGCCAGCACGGTCCCGGATGGCCGGGCGAAGAGATGTGGGTGTGGCTGCGGCTGAAGCTGCTCGCCGATGCCGGGCTGGTCGGCCTGCCCAACGCGGGCAAATCGACCTTCATCAACGCCGTGACCAACGCGCGGGCCAAGGTCGGCGCCTATGCCTTCACCACCACGCGGCCGCAGCTGGGCGTCGTCAGCCACAAGGGGCATGAGTTCGTCGTCGCCGATATCCCCGGCCTGATCGAAGGCGCGGCGGAGGGCGCGGGGATCGGCGACCGCTTCCTGGGCCATATCGAGCGGTGCCGCGTGCTGCTGCATCTGGTGGATGCAAACGACGAGGATGTCGCGACCAGTTACCGCATCGTCCGTGACGAGTTGGAGGCCTATGGCGCCGGGCTGACCGACAAGCCGGTGATCGTCGCGCTCAACAAGGTCGACACGCTCGACGACGAACTGATCGCCGCGCTGTCGGCCGAGCTGGAGGCGGAAAGCGGCCATCCCGTGATGGCGCTGTCGGGCGTCAGCGGCGCGGGCGTCGAGGCGGTGCTCGACAAGCTGCTGGAGGCGATCAGTCCCGAACGGCGCGCCGCGAAGGACGAGGACGCGGAAGAAGGCGGCGACTGGTCGCCATTATAGGGCGGAACGGCATTGACTGCCTGCCCGGCGGTCAAGCCGTGTCACCGCTTTCGCGGAACGAAAAGCATGCACGAAGATTTCATCTCGGAATGACAAGGATTTCCAGATGACCCTGCCCATTTCCCTCCGCGTCTTCGCCCTCTGCGCGCTGCTGATCCCGGCGGCGGTCTCCGCGCAGGATGAATCCGGCGGCGCGGAAAAGCGCACGCGCATCTTCCTCGGTCCGCAAATCCAGCCCGCATGGCCGGGGGCGAAGAAGATGGCGTTCCGGCCCTATGCCGACATCTCCCGCGCGCCCGAAGGCACGCCCTTCGAATTCGAGGCGCCGGACGAAAGCGCGGGCCTGTCGATCGTCCGCGCGCGCGGGTTCGAGTTCGGTCCCACGGTCGGCTTCATCGGCAAGCGCAGTGCGGCCGACATCGGCGCCGATCTGCCCAAGGTCGGTTTCTCCGCAGAGGCGGGGGGCTTCGCGCAGGTCGAGCTGACGCCCTCCATCCGCCTGCGTCTGGAGGGCCGCAAGGGGTTGACGGGTCACAAGGGCTGGGTCGGCGAAGCGAGCGCCGACTATATCGCGCGCCGGGGCGACGACTGGCTGTTTTCGATCGGCCCGCGCGTGAC
>PHEM01000218.1 GCA_002842935.1 Alphaproteobacteria bacterium HGW-Alphaproteobacteria-13
GTCCCGCTCAGCAGCGTTGACAAGCGGGACCCCGGATCAAGTCCGGGGTGACGGCGGCTATATGGCGGTCAGCAACGCCTTCGCCGCGTCGCAATCCGCCGCGATTTGCGCGATCAGCGCGTCCATGTCGGTGAACTTCGCCTCCGGGCGGATGAAGGCGTGGAAGGCGATGTCGATTTCCTGTCCGTAGAGGTCTTCGGCGAAATCGAAGAAATGCGGTTCCAGCAATTCCTTGGGCGGGTCGAAGCTGGGGCGGATGCCGAGGTTCGCGGCGCCCTTCAGCACGCGGCCATCGGGCAGGCGGCCCGTGACGGCATAGATGCCGTAACGCGGGCGCAGATATTGCCCCATGTCGATGTTCGCGGTCGGAAAGCCCAGCTGGCGGCCCGTCTTGGCGCCATGCTGGACGGTCCCGCGCACCGTGAAAGGCCGCGTGAGCAGTCGCGCCGCCGTCGCACAGTCGCCCGCTTGCAGCGCCGTGCGGATGCGGCTTGACGAGACCACCTCCGCCGCGTCGTCGACGGGCGCGACCATCTCCGTGAAGAAGCCGAGGCGGCGGGCATGGTCGGCGAGCGTGACGACATCGCCGCGCCGGCCCTTGCCGAACACGAAGTCGCTGCCCGTGACGACGCCCGCCGCACCATAGCGATCCAGCAGCAGTCCGGTGATGAAATCCTCCGCGCTCGTTCCCGCGAGCGCCGCGTCGAACGGCAGGACGAGCATCGCGTCGGCCCCCGCCGCGCCGAACAGCTCCTGCCGCTGGTCGAGCGTGGTCAGACGGAAGGGCGGCGCGTCGGGTTTGAACAGGCGCACGGGATGCGGGTCGAAGGTCGCGACGATCGCCGCGCGGCCGTCATCCTTGGCATGATGCACGGCGCGGCCGACGACGGCCTGATGCCCCGCGTGGAAGCCGTCGAAATTGCCGAGCGCGATCACGCCGCCGCGAAGGGCGCCGGTGATGCGGTCGTGGCCGTCGAGGCGGATCATGCGCCTGCCTCTCTCCGCTTGTGCTGAGCTTGTCGAAGCACCGTTCTTTCCTTTGAGGTTGAAAGGAAGGACGGCCCTTCGACAAGCTCAGGGCGAACGGATATGGAGGTTGACCTCATGACGCAGGCGGCGCCAGCGGCACCAGCCCCGCGCGCAGTACGCGGATCGCGTTGCCGCCCATCGCGGCGCGAATCTCGTCGTCGGTGAAGCCCGCGTCGATCAGCGCCTGCGTGACCTGCGCCAGCTTCGCCGTATCGAAGCGCACGGTGGTCGCGCCGTCATAGTCGCTGCCCAGCGCGACATGATCGATGCCGACAAGGTCGCGGACATGCTTCATCGCGGCGGCGATGGCGGCGGGCGAGGTGTCGCAGACGGCGGCGTCCCAATAACCGATGCCGATCAGGCCGCCGGTCGCGGCGACCCCGCGAATCTGCTCGTCCGACAGGTTGCGGTTGACCTTGCACATCGCCTGCACGCCGCCGTGGCTGGAGATGACGGGGCGGCGCGCGATCTTGAGGATGTCGGCGACGCACGCCTGGCTGCAATGGGCGATGTCGACGATCATTCCCTTTGCCTCCATCCGATCGACGACTTGCCGCCCAAGCGGCGTCAGTCCGCCTTTTTTCAGGCCGTGCATCGATCCCGCGAGGTCGTTGTCGAAGAAATGCGTGAGACCCGCCATGCGGAAGCCCGCATCGTAAAGCCGGTCGAGATTGGCGACCTTGCCTTCCAGCACATGCAGCCCCTCGATGCTGAGCATGGCGCCGACCAGATTTTGACCTCGTGAACGAACGCGCATAACCGCATCGATCTGGTCCGGTTTCAACACGGTTCGCAATTGGCGACCGTTTCCGCGCGCAAATCGATCCAGTTTCTCCGCGTGATAAAGGGAGCGTTCGAGCAGCGAGTTCCACGTCCGCACGGGCTGAAGCTGCGCGATGACCAGCGCCGTCACGATGTCGCTGTCGGCGCTGTTGGCATCGTAATTCTGGCCTTTGGGCGCCTTGGTCGTGCTCGCCAGCACCTGAAACGCGACATTGCCTTCCTGAAGGCGCGGCAGGTCCATATGGCCGCGATTCGCGCGCTTCAGGAAATCGCGGCTCCACAACAGGCTGTCGCTGTGCAGGTCGACGATGGTCAGCGTCTTGTGCAGCGCTTCCGCGCGGGCGCCGACCGTCAGCAGCGGCTTGCCGTCGATCTTGTTGGTGTCGCGCTCAATGATGCCGGGGGCGAAGAGGAAAAAAGCCCCCGCCGCGACGGTCAGCAGGACCAGCAGTCCGATCGACCAGCGGCGCATTCAGCCCCTCCTCGTGAAGGTGACGAAGGCATAAGCGGGGCGTCCGGCGTCGTCGGCGGGATGATCCTCGCGCGCGATTTCCCGCCATTCGGCGGCGTCGGGATAGGGGATCACGGCATCGCCGTGCGGTTCCAGCGCCACGGCAGTCAGTTCGATCCGGTCGGCCAGGGGCAGGAACAGGCGATGGATTTCGGCGCCGCCGATCACCATCACATGCGGCGCGTTGGCGAGGCGCAGCGCCTGTTCGACGCTGTGCGCGGTTTCCGCGCCGTCCTCGTGCCAGGCTTCGTCGCGTGTCAGGACGATATGGCGGCGTCCTTCCAGCACGGCGGGCAGGCTGTCGAAGGTCTTGCGCCCCATGATCATCGGGCGGCCCATGGTCAGCTGTTTGAAACGGCGCAGGTCGGCGGGCAAGTGCCACGGCATCCGGCCATCGGCGCCGATCACGCCATTGGCGGCGCGCGCTAGGATCAGCGTGATTTCGGGCCGGTTCATGCGGGCGCGCATCCCACCCCGGAACCGACCCACGTTACATGGCCCAGCTTGCGGCCCGCGCGCACTTCCGCCTTGCCGTAATGATGGACATGCGCGCCCTCGTCGGCGAGCAGGTCGGGGACGGCCGCGATGTCCGCGCCGATCAGGTTGCGCATGGTCACGGGAAGCGCCACGGTCGCGGTGCTGCCGAGCGGCAGGCCCGCGATGGCGCGGACGTGATTCTCGAACTGGCTCGTCACCGCGCCTTCGATCGTCCAGTGGCCGCTGTTGTGGACGCGCGGGGCCATCTCGTTGAAGATGGGACCGTCCTGCGTCGCGAAGAATTCGCCCGTGAGGACGCCGACATAATCGAGCGCGTCGGCGATGCTCGCCATCATCGCCCGCGCCTCGGCCTGCTGGTCCTGGACGATCGATGGCGGCGGCAGGCTGGACGTGCTGAGGATGCCGTCCGCGTGGACATTGACGGGGCTGTCCCAGAAGCGCGCCTCGCCATCGATGCCGCGCACCATCAGCACCGAAAATTCATGCGCGAAACGGACGAAGCCTTCCAGCACGGCGGCATGGCGGCCGATCGCGTCCCAGGCGGCGTCGGCGTCCGCCGCATCCGTCAGCCGGGCCTGCCCCTTGCCGTCATAGCCCATGCGGACGGTCTTGAGGATCGCGGGCGCGCCGATGTCCGCCAGCGCGGCGTCCAGCGCGGCGCGGTCGGGCACGGCGGCAAAGGGCGCAGTACGTCCGCCAAGGTCCGCAACGAAACGCTTTTCGGCAAGCCGGTCCTGCGCGATTTCCAGCACCGCGCCGCCGGGGCGCACGGCGACATGGCCCGACAGGAAGCGGACGGTGTCGACGGGGACATTTTCGAACTCGTAAGTGACGACATCGACGGCGGAGGCGAAGGCGGCGAGGCGCTGTTCGTCGTCCCACGCCGCCTGGGTGTGATGCGCGGCGACGTCGGCCGCGACGCTTTCGGCGTCGGGGGCATAGATATGCGTGCGATAGCCGAGCCGCGCCGCCGCGACGCCCAGCATCCGGCCCAGCTGGCCGCCGCCGAGGATGCCGATCGTGGAGCCGGGTTTCAGCAAGCGATCAGCCCTCGCGCACGGGGATGGAGGCGACGGCCTTGGTCTGCGCATCGCGCCAGGCGTCGAGCTTTCCGGCCAGCGCCGGGTCCTCGTTCGCCAGCAACGCGGTGGCGAACAGCGCGGCGTTGGTCGCCCCCGCCTTGCCGATCGCAAAGGTCGCGACGGGGACGCCGCCGGGCATCTGGACGATCGAATAGAGGCTGTCCACGCCGCTCAATGCCGCCGACTGGACCGGCACGCCCAGCACGGGGACGCGCGTCATCGACGCGGTCATGCCCGGCAGGTGCGCGGCGCCGCCCGCGCCCGCGATGATCGCCTTCAGCCCGCGCGCGGCGGCGCCCTTTGCATAATCGACCAGCCGGTCGGGGGTGCGGTGCGCCGACACGATATGTACCTCGTGCGCGATGCCGAATTCCTCGAGGATCTGGACCGCGTGCGCCATCGTCGGCCAGTCCGACTGGCTGCCCATGATGACGCCGACGCGTGCCGCGGCCTGCGACGCGCTGTCGCCCATAACTGACTCTCCTGCCCCGGCGGGGAATCGCCTTCGCCTTTCCCCTAGCGGCTCGACCGCGCGCGGGCAACGGCGTGCGGATGTAACCGTCCGTTAACCATAAGCACCTATCGTGCCCGTGGGAAAAGGGGGTGTGTCATGCCAGGGCAAGACGACTGTTTCCGCGACGTGCAGGACCGGATCATGGGACAGATCGGCGCGCTCGCCGCCGCCCTGCCGCAATGCGCGCCGATCCAGATCGTGCAGGGCGTCGACGACATCCGCCGCCTTGCGCGCGACCACGGCTTCGCGGCGGTCGAGACGCTGGCGGCGCGGCTGGTCTCCGCCGTCGCGCAGGGGCGGCAGCGCGCCGCCATCCTGACCTATCTCGACGCGATGAGCGACGCCGTGAAGGCCCCCTGTGGGCCGATGCCCGCCGCCGCGCAGGAAGCGTGGCTGGCCTCGGTCGCCTCCCGGCTGGGGCATTGACGCGCGGCCGCCGGGACCGCAATCACGGGCGCCATGGATGCTATCATGATCGCGCTGGTCGCCGTCGCGCTGGCCAATGCCGATGGGCGCGCGGGGCTGTTCCTGTCGGCCCTGCTGGCCGGGCGCGATGACCGGCGGACGGTCGCCGCCGCCGTTTTCGGCGGTTTCCTCGTCAACGCCTTGATCGCCGCCGCCGCCGGATCGGCCGTCAATCGCATGGTCGGGCAAGGCGTCGTCGCGTTGCTCGTCGCGCTGGCCCTGCTGTCGGCCGCCGCCGCCTTGCTGTGGCCATGGCGTCCCGATCGCGATGCGCAGCGCCTGCGCGCCGTGCCGGGACCGCTGCTTGCGGCGCGGCTGGCCCTCGCGCAGTTCGGGGACCGCAGCCATGTGCTGATCGCCGCGCTGGCCGCGACCAGCGGGGCGGGGCTATGGGCGGCGGCGGGTGGGCTGGTCGGCTGGCTGCTGGCGATGCTGCCTTTCCTGGCCTTTGGCGCACCGCTGGCCGCGCGGCGGCCCATGCGCCTGCTGCGCTGGCTGGCGGCCGCGATCCTTGCGCTGTGGGGCGTTCGCGCGGGGCTGGGTGCGTTCGGGTTGATCGGCTGACGGGCAACCTTTGCGAAGCGTCCATCGTTTCCCTCGATCATAGCCGCCAAGGATTTGAATGAGCGATGCGCGCCCTTTCCGGCTATAAGGGCGGCGCAACAGAAAGGATGTTCCCATGCCGCAGAAGAAGAACCAGCCTGCCGTCGCGGATGCGCTCAACGCGCTGCTGGCCGACAGCTTCGCG
>PHEM01000219.1 GCA_002842935.1 Alphaproteobacteria bacterium HGW-Alphaproteobacteria-13
GGTCGCCACGGAAAGTGCAGCCGGGCGGCAGGATCGACCCGAACATATAGAGCGCGCGCCGCCCCATCGCCGCGCCGGCAAGGACATTTTCGGACGTCGCCTCTTCGGAAAAGCCGTGGGGGGCGATGATGCGGATCTTTTCGGCGCGCACCCGTTCGGGCGTGACGATGCCGCCGACGCCGCCGAAATGGTCACTGTGGCTGTGCGTGAAGATGACGGCGCGGATCGGCCGCTTTCCCGCCTTCGACTCGACGGTGTCGGCGAACAGCTTCCACCCCGCCGCCGCCGCCTCTTCGCTCAGCAGCGGGTCGACGACGATCCAGCCGCTCTTGCCGCGGATGATCGTCATCACGGAGATGTCATAGCCGCGCACCTGCCAGATGCTGCCCGGCACGACTTCGAACAGGCCGTGGACGGCGTTCAGCCGCGCCTGACGCCACAGCGACGGATTGACCGTGTCGGGCGCCTCGGCCGCGTCGAGGAAAGCGTAAGGGCGGCGATCCCACACCGTCCCGCCGTCCTTGCCCAGGATCACGCCGCCGGGAATTTCCGCGATCTTGCCGCGCGTCGCATTGGCCATGTCGCCTGCGTCGCCCTGCGGCAGGCGCTTCGCCACATCGGCGTGCGCGGCGCGTGTCGCCTCGCTCGCCGCGTCCTGAGCGGAGACTGTGAAAGGCAGGCCGGCGGCAAGCAGCATCATGATCGATCGGCGCATCATCTCTCTCCCCTGTTATGGGGGCAGCTTGCGCCGCACGGCACGGCTTGGCAAGCTGAGGCGATGGACGACGCCTCGCCCCCGCTGCTGATCATCTGGCACAGCCGTACCGGCGGCAGCCGCGCGCTCGCGCAGGCGGCGGCGGCGGGCGGCGGGGCGGCGGCCCGGCTGGCGCGCGCGCAGGATGTGACGCCGGACGATCTGCTGGCGGCGGGCGGCTATCTGTTCGTCGGTCCCGAAAATCTCGCCGCGCTGTCGGGCCTGATGAAGGAGATGTTCGACCGCTGCTATTACCCCTGTCTCGGCCGGATCGAGGGGCGGCCCTATGCGACGATCATCTGCGCGGGTTCGGACGGGGAGAATGCCCAGCGCCAGCTCGACCGCATCGCCACCGGCTGGCGCCTGCGCCGCGTCGCCGATCCCGTGATCGTCAACACCGACGCCCAGACGCCGGAGGCGATCCTCGCGCCGAAGACGATTCCCCCCGACCGCCTGACCGAAGCCCGCGACCTGGGCGCGGCGCTGGCGGAGGGGCTGGCGGCGGGGATTTTCTGAGGGAAGCGGCGTCCCGACGGGGATTGGAGCGGTTGCCGTGCGGCCAATTCTGCACTGTTTGATGCACATCAATGCGGCCGGAATAGATTGAGGATTTATTGGCGGTCGGAGGGCCGACATGATGACCAGGAAAAATTCCGATACTTATAGTCTGCCGTCGATCATCCTCCACTGGCTTATGGCTCTGGTCGTTGTCGCAGTCTATGCCGCCATCGAACTGCGGGAGTTCTGGCCAAAAGGCAGCGAACCCCGCGCGGCGCTCAAACACTGGCATTTTATGCTGGGATTATCCGTATTCGGACTTGTCTGGCTTCGGATTCTGGCGCGTCTCATATGGTCGGCGCCTGCCCGTTTGAAAGAGCCACGCTGGCGGAATCTGACCGCAAAAACAACCCACTTCGCTCTTTATGTGCTGATGATCGGAATGCCGATTGCCGGCTGGATCATCCTGAGCGCCGAAGGCAGATCCATCCCGTTCTTCGGTTTGGAGTTGCCACCGCTGACGGCTCCCAACGACGCGCTGGCAGAAGAGATCGAAGACCTCCATGGGCTGGGCGGCACAATTGGATATTGGCTGATCGGTCTCCACGCGGCCGCGTCGCTGTTCCACCACTATATCCTGAAAGATAGGATTCTCTTTCGGATGCGCCACGCCTCTTCCCCTCATCCGGCGTGACGGAAGACGTTGCGATAATTGATCGAACCCGCCGCGTTTCCCGTCCGTCGCCGGGCGGACGGTTGCGCATCACCCCACGCGATGCTCGCCTTTCACCCAGCGCACCGTGCCCGACGAGGCGCGCATGACGACGCTTTCGGTGGTCAATATACCGCCGCGCCGGCGCTTGACGCCGCGCAGCAGCGATCCGTCCGTGACGCCCGTGGCGGCGAAGATCACGTCGCCCTTGGCAAGGTCCGACAGATCATAGACGCGGTCGAGATCCTCGATCCCCCATTTCTTCGCGCGCAGCCGCTCGTCGTCGTTGCGGAAGATCAGGCGGCCCTTGAACTGGCCGCCGACGCAGCGCAGCGCCGCCGCCGCCAGCACGCCCTCCGGCGCGCCGCCGGAACCCATATAGATGTCGACGTTGGTGTCGGGGTTGGTCGTCGCGATCACCCCCGCGACGTCGCCGTCGGGAATCAGCGCGACGCCGCAGCCGATCGCGCGCAGCTCCGCGATCATCGCTTCGTGGCGCGGGCGGTCGAGGACACAGACGATGATGTCGGCGGGCGACACGCCCTTCTCGCGAGCCACCGCCTCGACATTCTGACGCACGCTGTTGCCGAAATGGACGATGTCGGGCGAATAGCCGGGACCGACCGCCAGCTTGTCCATATAGACGTCGGGCGCGTTGAGCAGACAGCCTTCCTCCGCGATCGCCAGCACCGCGAGCGCGTTGGGACCGGCCTTCGCCGTGATCGTCGTGCCTTCCAGCGGATCGACGGCGATGTCGATCTTTGGACCCTTGCCCGGCGCGTCGCCGACCTTTTCGCCGATATAGAGCATCGGCGCCTCGTCGCGCTCGCCTTCGCCGATGACGATGGTGCCGTCCATGTACAGGGTGTTGAACGCGTCGCGCATCGCCTCGACCGCCGCCGCGTCGGCTGCCTTTTCGTCGCCGCGCCCGATCAGCTTCGCGGCGGCGATCGCCGCGGCTTCGGTCACGCGCACCATTTCGAGCACGAGCACCCGGTCGAGGTTGCTGCCGCTGCTGTTCGTCATCGTCCTGACTCTCCGTCTTTAGCTTGTTTCGCCTTTGGCTATGCGGGCGCCATATGGCGGCTTGCGGCGCTTGTCGAGAAGGCTTCGCCGCGCTTCACAGCGTCAGTATCGGCATGTGCATCGGCGTGCCGACGACATGGTTCGACGCCGCCAGCGCCGTCAGCGCGGCGTGGATGGCGCTGGCCGGGCCTTCGTGCGTGACGAGCGCGATGACGACGTCGCCGTCTGCGCCGTCGCCGCGCTGGATGAAGCTTTCGATCGACACGCCCGCGTCGCGCATCGCCGCCGCGATCTCGGCAAGGACGCCGATGCGGTCCTCGACGATCAGGCGGACATAATGTTTGCCGACGCGCGCGCCCGCGTCGGCGGCGGGGGCGGCGTCGAGCGACTCGACGGGCATGGCGAAGGCGGGACCATATTCGTCGCGCGCGATGTCGATGATGTCGGCGACGATCGCCGATGCCGTCGGTCCCGCGCCCGCGCCCGCGCCCTCGAAGAACAGGCGGCCGACGAAATTGCCCTCCGCCACCACGGCGTTCAATGCGCCGGGGACATAGGCGAGCGGATGGTCGGCGGGGACGAGGCACGGCTGGACATGCTGATAGAGACCGCCGCCCTTTTCGTCCTCGTCGCGTTCGGCCATGCCGATCAGGCGCACGCGGTGGCCCAGCGCCTCGGCCTCGCGGATGTCGGCGGCGATCAGGTCGCGAATGCCGGTCGCGGTCACCGCGCCGATGTCGAGCTTCGTCCCGAAACACAGCGCGGCGAGGATCGACAGCTTGTGCGCGGCGTCGATGCCGTCGACGTCGAAGGTCGGGTCGGCCTCCGCATAACCCTCCGCCTGCGCGGCCGCGAGGGCGTCGGCGAAGCTCGCGCCGTCGCGCTCCATGCGCGTCAGGATATAGTTGCAGGTGCCGTTGAGGATGCCATAGACGCGCGCGATGCGGTTCGCCGACGCGCCTTCGCGGATCGCCTTGATGACGGGGATGCCGCCCGCGACGGCGGCTTCATATTTCAGCGGCGTGTCCCTTGCCTCGGCCAGCCGGGCGAGGTCGAGACCGTGATGCGCGATCATCGCCTTGTTCGCGGTGACGAGCGCCTTGCCCGCGCCGAGCGCGCGGCGCGCCAGCGTCAGCGCCGGGCCGTCGGCGCCGCCGATCATCTCGACCACCACATCGACGTCGTCCGCATCGACGAGCGCATCCATATCGTCTTCCCAGCGATAGGCCGACAGGTCGGCGCCGCGATCCTTGTGCCGGTCGCGCGCGGACACGGCGACGATCCGGATGGGGCGGCCCGCGCGGCGCGCGATCAGCTCGCCGTTGGTTTCCAGCAGGCGGACGACACCGCCGCCGACGACGCCGATGCCGGCCAGCGCGACGCGCAGCGGCGGACGGGAAACGGCGGGGGCGGGGGAAGACGACATGCGGGCACTCCGTACAGGCATTGCAGGGACTGGTGCGCGGGCTGTCGCCCGCCAGTGCCTGCGCCCCCTATCGGCTTTTGGCGCAGAGGCAAGGGTGGATGGCGATTTCGGGCGCTCAGACCCCCGGCGGCGGCGTGCGCGTGCGCGTGCATTCGCCGAGCGCCCCCAGCACGGCGCGATAGTCCGCCGCCGCCTTTTGCCGGTCCGCCGTCGCCGTGCCGCCCAGCCTGTCCAGCGGCAGCACGCGCGGCAGGCCGCAGGCGAGCCGGTACCAGGCCAGCGTGTCGCGCGGCGGGACGGCGGCCGAGCCGTCGACGATCTCGCCAAAGGCCGCCGACCAGCGGCGCGATCCGTCGGCGGCGGTCATTATGGTCAGCGACACGGGATCGCCCGTCCGCGTGTCGAGGAACAATTGCGTCTCCCCCTCGCCCGGCAGGGTGCCGGGGACGTGGAAGCCGCTGGCGATGCCCGTGATCGCGGGCGGCGCGCCGGGCTTCACCACTTCGGTCAGGATCGTGCGGAGCCGGGCTTCGGTCGCCGGGTCCCAGTCGAGCTGCGCGTCCGGTGCGACCAGCCGGACGGTCGAGGTGCTGCTGGTCCCGGCGGCCGGTCCCGCGACAGGACGGGCAAAGAGCAGGACGGGCTGTTTGCGCTTCAATTTGGGCGCCTTGCCGTTGGCGGCGAGCGGCAGGTCGACCAGATAGTTGATCCGTGCCGCCAGCGGTCCCGAACCGCGAATCAGGCCGACCACGTCCGCTTCCACATAGAGTCGCGCGCGGCCCGCCCCGAGTCCCGGCGCCTGTTCGGCCTTCAGCGCCGTCGCCTTGTAGATCCGGGCATGGACGGTCATCGGCGCCGTCGTCGCCAGATCGGCGAGGTCGGCATAGCTATAGGGGCTGGCGGGGACCGCCGGAGTCGCGGGCTGCATCGCAAAAACACTGATATTTCCGATGCTTGTCATGACCGCGACGGCGATGGCGGCTGGCAGAAGCGCACGCATGATCGTTCCTCTATCTTGCCGGGCAGGCGCCCGGAACGGCATCGAGACCCCTTCATGAAGCCTCCAACATTAACCCCTGATAAAGCGTTTGCGAACTTGCCGCCACCGCGATAGGACAGGGAACGAAGCGTCCGACGATAACAGAACAGGTTGGATGCGATGCCAGCGGGTTGTGAAAGGCACCGGGATATCCGGGCATTTGGCGACG
>PHEM01000220.1 GCA_002842935.1 Alphaproteobacteria bacterium HGW-Alphaproteobacteria-13
CGTCTGGTGAGTCCGATAAGTTCAAGTGGTTTCTCTCTGCGTTCGATCTGCGCTGCAAGCCACCATGCCAGGTTGCGGAGCGGGTTCAGGCGCGGTGAAAACACCCAACGGCCGCGAACGGCCCGCAAATCGTGAACAATTCGCTGCGCGTTTTTTCACCGCATCCGACCGATCGCGAGGCGAAGAACGCTGCATCGTGCTCACCCTTTGGTAGCGCGGGGCAAATGCGCCTGAACCGGTAAAGGAGGTGGCGGCAAAGCCCGATAGGCTATGATCGCCTCACCTCCTCCTTGTCGGCCCGCTCCAGCAAGCGATTCCAAGCGTGTTAACTGCGAGGTTTCCGGTTGCTCGAAAGTGACGTCGGGGATCAGTTCCTTCCAAACACTACCGCGCCGTCGACCTGCTTGTCGAAGCCCTGATTGCCGAAGGTGAAGGACAGGCCGATATGGCTGGCTCCTTCGCCCGCGAGGAAGCCGGTAAAGGCGGCATCGCACGATCCAACCCCACCGCAAACCGCGCCGCTGCCCGTCGCAACCAGACCATAATCCCGGAACACCATGTTGTTCTGGCCCGACGTGCCGACTTCCATGCCCATGGCGGGGTTGGAGGCACCGCCATTGGTGGAAATACCGTAGGTGGACCCGTCCATGGTGACGGACAGATCGACCCCGACGCGCGGCGTGGAACCAAAGGCGACGGCTGCCGCCCCGGTCACGCTGCCGGGCGCCATCGATCCGTCGCGCATGGTCGGATTAGTCGCGCCCACCATCGAATAGGTCGCCGTGCCCGACGTCGGCAGATTGGTGGCGGGTTCTCCCGAAACCACATGCCAGCCGCCATTGGCCGGCAGATCGACCGTACCAAGCGTGTAGTAACGCCCCGCCGTGCTGCCACCGGCCCATCGCGCCCAGCCGATGACGTCGGCCACGCCGCCCGGTTCGTGCAGTGTGGCGCCGCCGATCCTCGGCTCCTCGTTCGGCGGCGCGAAGCTGTAGGCGATCGGCGCGCCGGTGTTGCTTTCATAAGTCACGGTAGTCGGCTGGCGCTGGTCGATGCCGATGACGGAGGAAGCATATGTGGTGATCTGGTTCGCCACCGGCGTTCCCGTCAACGGCGGCGTTTCGGGCACGAACGCGCCGCCCTCGAAAACCGCGACGCCCGAAACCTTGGGCGTTTCCACTGTCGAACTGGTCCCGCGGATGACATAACCCATGCTGGCCCATCCGGCACCGTCGCCGCCAATCTGGCCACCAATGCCGACTTGACAGGAGATGCCCGTTCGGCACACGCTGGTATCCGCGCTGAATGTCGCTGGCAATTCGGCACTGAAGGTAAGGCCGCTTTCCCCTAGAGTGTGAGGGAATAATCGCAGAGCGCTTCTTGCCGGGTCGGCCGCGCCGCCGGTCGTCTGGAAGCTGTAGGTGGCGTCGGGCATCGTCACCGTGCCTTCCAGCCCGACAGTGGGGATCGCGGCGAAACGCACGGCCATGGCGCCGGTGAAACTGCCCGGTTCTGTTGCTTCGTCCGAATAGACCGGCCGTGTGGCCGCCTTCAGCGTATAGCTGATCGTACCGTTACCAGGAGCATTCGTCAGCGGGGCGATGACGGCATAATGCGCGCCGTTATTCGCGCCATAGATCACGTTCTGACCTTCCAGCCTGCCGCCGGTATAGCGGCCGAGTTGCCAGTCCGCGTCGCCGGCCAGGTCGGCGACGGCCATGCCTTCCCCGCGTGCGAACAGCAAATCGCCGGTGCGGCTGGGATTAGACTCGTCGTAGGTCAGCGACACCAGTCCGCGATCGTCATAGACGGCATCGAACATCGCCAGATTGTTCCGACCACCTGCTACGATGTTGGAACCTCCACCGTTGACGAAAAAGGGCAATTGGTCATCATGGGCGAAAGCCGCCGTCAAGCTGCCCGACGCGACACCCGCGCCGGCATCGAAGGACAGGCCGGACAGGTCATTTGACCTCATTGCATAGACGCCCGTGGCCTGTCGCTCTCCCCCGACGGTCAGGAAATAGCCGCCTGCCCGATCCATATCCTCGTGGAACGCGCCCGCGATGCGCATCGTGCAGGACGCAAGGTCGGTGCAATAATCGCCCGCTCCACTCGTCATCGGCGCGAAGATAGCAAAGTTGGAACTGGTCAGAATCGTGCCCCCGGTCGCAACGCCAGCGAGGCCGCCTGGCGTAGAGAAAGCATAATCACTGTCCAGCGCCAGCGTGCCTTCGAGGGCGAGGCGCGGCACCGGGCCGAAAGCCACTGCCATCGACATATCCAGTGCCGCATTGGCGACGTTGCCGCCAGTCTGGATCATATAGTCGTCGAGCTGATAGGTCGCCGTGCCGCTGACCGGCGGCACCTTGGCCGGATTCCCGATGGTGACGAGATCCAGATAACGGCCGTCTGCAATGGCCATATCCGTTCCATAATATTTGAAAGTGCCCGTGCCATAGCGCGTCAACAATATGTCGTCGTCGCCGCGCTGTTCGATCAGGGGCAGGTCGCCGCGACCGAACGTCTCCGGATTTGCAGCCGTGCCGATCGAATCGAAGCCGCCGTCGTCGCCGCGCACCGCCATGGTATTGTGACCGCCATAATGGACGCTCAAACTTCCATCGGGCCGTGCGACGAAGGTGGTGCGATAGCCGATCATATCGGCGGTGTTGAAATTGGCGCCCACGATGTCGCCTGGCGGCGTTTCGCCGCCGGGGTCGCTGCCTCCGTCATTGCCGGAACTGGCGACGAAGCCTGCCGATCCGGTGAAGCCGACGCTGTCTTCGCCGCCATTCCGCGATCCATAGGCTAGCACCAGCGCGCTGGCGCCATCGCCCGCCGGCGTTGCGCCGAGATAGAGTTCGCACCCGCTCGCGCCGCTCACGCACGCCTTGCCCGTGCCGGACAGCACCGCCGTTTGCTGGATGGCGATCCGGTCCGCCGACGTGGCGTAGGTGGTGACGGACAGGCTATCCAGCCCGTCGATGCCGCCCGGCGTGGTAAAGCTGTAGGTCGCGTCGTCGGGCATGGCGACGCTGCCTTCGGCCGCCATGCGGATTTGCAGTCCATCATATTTGACCGCCAGTGCGGCGTCGAACGTGCCGGGCGCGGAGGAACCGTCGTTGAACGTGGGACTGGTCGCGCTGTCGAGCACATAGTTGATCGTCGCGCTGGCCGGCGGATTGGTCAGCGGCGCGCCAGTGGTGAGATGCAGCCCCTGATTGTCGCCCAGCGCATAGGTCTGGCCGTTTTGCGTGAACTGATCGCCGGTGACGCGCGTGGAGGTGGTCGCCGTCCCCTGATCGCGCTGTGCGGCCACCGCGCCGCCGTCCACCAATATGTCGCTGCTGATATAGACCGGCACGCCATTCGCATCGAGCACCAGGGGTGCGGTGAAACCTCCCGTGCTGACCGACGCGACCTCTGCCGCATGGGGGCGGTTGATTGACTGCGCCGTGGCATAGGTCGCCACCGTGCCGCCCAGCGCGGGCAGGCCGGGGAAGGAGTCGGCGTTCTGATCCTCGTAGGAAACATAGTTGAAATAGGTGTTGAGCAGGTAATTATCCTCGCCCCGCCCCGCTTGCTGGAGCGCGAGGCTTACGCTGTCGTTGAAATAGGTCTTCAGCGTTTCGAAATCGGCGGCGGTGTAGCCGCTGGGCAGGCCGTTCGCCTTGATATGGGTGAGGAAGCCATCGACCACGGCCAGCATCTGCGCCGGGGTGGCGCCGGGTTCCGGCTCTGGTCCCGTGTCGGGATCGAAACCGGCGAAATCGCCTGGCTGTCCACCGTCTTGCAGGAAGGCCAAATAGGTGCGCAGCAGCGCGGCCTGCGCATCGAACAGGGTGTCGAGCAGGCCCGATGCCTCCAGCGCGGCAAGGTAGAGCTGAATCTGCGCGGCGGTGGCGCCATCATAAGCCGCAATGTCGCCGCCCTGCGCCAGATAGGCGAGATAGGCGGAAATCGCCTCGCCATATTGCGCCAGCACGGCCGGATCGATGCCGTCGCCATATTGAAACGCCGCCGGATCGCCGCCGCTCGCGAGATAATCCAGATAGGCCATGACCAGCGATTGCTGCACGCCGACGATCCGGTCGAGCAGGCCGTTGCTTTGCAGATAGTGCAGATAGGCATTCACTGCATTGAGATCCGCGCCATCGAAGCTCGTCGGCGCGCCGCCTGCGGCCAGGAGCTGGAGATATTGCGTCAATATCGCGTTGTAGGACGCCTGGAACTCCCCGGCCGCCCCCCCGGCCGCCAGAAAGCGCAGATAGGTGTCCATAAGGGACGGCGCGAATGGCGCGGCATCATTGGTCCGCAGCGGGGCGAGAGCCGCTGCCAACTGGTGCGAATAGGCCAGCAGCCGTTCGACATCGCCCGAAGGCAGCGAAGCCGACACCGGCCGAAGCGCGCGGCTATCGATGGCGCGTGCCGACTGGAGAATATCACCCGACGCGCCGATAGCGGCCAGCGCCTGACCCAGCGTGACGGGCAGGCCGTTCATCGCTGCCGCGCGAATGCCTTCTCGCCGCAGCGATGCGACCGAAGCCGAGGGCGCCTGCTGGGCAGGATTGGCGAATACGCGCATGGGGGCAGACGCGGCTGCCATTCGCCATGCCGAACCTGCGGAGAAGCTCTGACGGCCGCCATTGCCGTCAACCGTCATCGAGCCTTGCAGCACATGGCCCCGGACCAGGCCATCCCGCACGGCAAGGCTGGCCGCACCGAGAATAGTGGCGGCGCCGTTGCCCTCGAAGCGCACGATTATGGGCGCATTCCCCCCCGATTTCACGGTAGCGGCGCCTTCGGCGATCGTCAGTTGACCCTCGCTGATGCGGAACCGCGCCTTGCCGACCATACCGACGATGGCGCCGTTCTCCAGCCGGATCTGGGTCACGCCGCTCTCGCGATCTTGCCAGGCGCCTTCCGGAACCGGTCCGTTCTGCCCGAAGATATAGTCCGCCGCCGTCGCCGGCTGGGCGATTGACAGAAGGGAAGCCGTGGTGAGCAGGATTGCCTTGTTGAACATCAGTCTCTCTCCAATCAAAATTCGTGCCGGATGCCGAGGCTCACGGTCGCGCGCTCGTAGTCGTAGAGCGCGAAATTGCTCCAGTTGCGGGTGTAGGTGACGCGCGGACGGGCATAGAGATTGTCCGTCAGCCGCACTTTCAGCCCCAGGGAGAGGTCGACCTGTTCATCCTTGCGCTGGGCCAGGAACAGAGGATCTGCCGCATCGTGGCGCCTGAGCTGGCCACCGATCCCGGCGACGACCGCAAGGCCGGTTCCGATCGGCTGTTCGACGGCGACGTTGAGCCGCGCATAGTCGTAGGACAAATGGTCGCCCGCCGCGCGGCGTGTTTCCTCATGCCCCCCCGACAGCGACAGGATCATGGTCCGTGCCGCATAGGATATGCCGACGCTGTAACGATCGGCATCGCGTAGCGGATCATTGTCGAAATTCAGGCGGAAGAACTCGCCGGAGAAGCTCAGCGCCTCGCCGTTCTTCAACCGCTTGGTATATTGTCCGATCCCGCCGACGCTCTGCCGGAAACTGCGCTGACCGAACCAGAATTGCTGGCCTTGCAGCGAGAAGGAGAGAACA
>PHEM01000221.1 GCA_002842935.1 Alphaproteobacteria bacterium HGW-Alphaproteobacteria-13
AAAACCAGTCGGCCGACTAAATCCCCGGGATGAAGGGGTCCTTTTTACACGCCGATCACCCCACGAAGGGGGTGCCTATTGCACGCTGATCCTCACGCGGCGGGTGATCGTAGCCAAGATCGTTCAGGTCTTCGGTGGAGCATTCCCCGTGCTCAATAAGGTAGTCGATGAGCGCGCGGGGTCGCTTCGCAGTCACCTTGTCGCACAGAGCAAGTATTCGGGAATCAACGTCGCTTCGAGCCATCGGCCGACGCTAACGGGAATGGCGGCCGCAATCCAGCGCCTAGCGACGCGCACCGTCTTAATCCCCGTCTTTCTAAGACGGTGCCCCTTGAGGGGAGGTGCTAAGCTATTGGAAAGTTTGGTGGACGCACTAGGGCTCGAACCTAGGACCCGCTGATTAAGAGCTGAAATCAGAGGGTCCTTATGCTTCCGCATGCGTCCAAAAACGGCAGAACTCTGCGAATCATCGTCCGTATTGTTCTTGATATGTTCGCCAGTATCCACTACAAAAAGCTACCTAAGGTAGCAGGAACATATGGCGAACAAAGTTGGTTTGACAGATGCTCGGATCGCAGGTTTGAAAGCGCCTGCAAGCGGGCAAATTGAGGTCGCTGATGGCATCGTGACCGGTCTGCGGCTCCGAATGGGAGCGAGTGGCACCAAAACTTACATCTTGCGTAAGCGCGTTCAAGGTAAATGGTTGAACGTGACTATCGGGCGGCACGGCCCGAATTTCACTCTTGCCCACGCCCGTCGCAAGGCGCGGGATCTACTCGTCGACGTTGAGCAAGGCAAAAGCATCGCCAGAAAGCCGGGAGCGAAGAGGAAGGGATCGAAGGGTGTCGGCACTGTCGCTGAGCTATACGAGACATATCTGGCTCAACAGATCGTCGGCAAAAAGCGGAGCGCGAAAGAGTTCGATCGGGTTTTCCGCAAGTACATTGAACCTGAGCTAGGCGACCGCCTTGCCGATTCGATCACCCGAAGCGACGTCAGCCGCTTTGTCGAAAAGATTGCATTCGAGCGGGGCAAGGAGACCCTCACGATGGCGCGCATCGTTTATCGCCATCTCTCGACTTTCTACACTTGGGCACTCACCAGATTAGAGCATTTGCCAGCCAATCCGTGCCGGGACGCCTGGCGCCCAAAAAGGAGCGAGCCTCGCGACCGGGTGCTCAGCGATCGAGAGGTCGCTGCACTGTGGCAAGCCGCCGTCGAGGATGGCTATCCGTTTGGTCATCTTGTGCAGATGTTGATTCTCACAGCCCAGCGCCGGGGAGAGGTGCTCGACGCCACTAGCGACGAGTTCGACTTCAAGGGGAAAGTTTGGACAGTACCAGGAGACAGGGCGAAAAACGGCAAGGCAAACGTGGTGCCTTTATCCGCACAGTCCCTCGAGGTCGTCACGGACATCTTCGCGGCCGCCGGGATCGCGCCTGAAGACGCTCACAAGCAATCCCAAATTCTACTGGCATCAAAGGTCACCAGCACAAACAGTGTCAGTGGTCTGTCAAAGGCCTGGAAGCGGATAAGGGCAAGCGTGGACGAGAAACTCGGCTATGAAGCCGCTCATTTCACCATGCATGACATTCGCCGGACGGTGGCGACGGGACTGCAGAGGATTGGAATACCGCTGGTCGTTTCAGAGGCCGTTCTCAATCATCAGTCCGGCTCGGCAATGGCTGGTGTCGCCGGGGTCTATCATCGGCATCAGTACACGAATGAAAAACGCGAAGCTCTCGCGCTGTGGGGCAGGGAGGTTCTACTGCTCGTCGCTAAATATTCGCCGCAGGACAGTCAGGAAGAATGACTCTCCACCCCGAGCCAGTCGGCGCGTATCCGATCCATGCCCGCGACAAGGCCATCAACGGTCACTGTAGATCCGATGAAGTCCTCACCGACATCTTCTCCTTCGATAATCCAGACATCGTCAGCAACAGTAGTCAGAATCATTCCGCGCCTGCCACGGCTTAATGTCCCCGAGATGCGTATTCGACCCGCGCTCACAACGCCCCCCGTTCAAAAACGCCAATGGCGCAGCACTTCGCGCACATAGGCCGGCGTCTCGCCATTGCGAGGAATACCGCCGGCGCGCTCGACGGCACCTGGACCTGCGTTGTAGGCAGCGAGGGCCAGATGAACCACCCCGAACTTGTCCAGCATCTGGCGTAGGTATCGGGCCGCACCCAAGATGTTCGCCTTGGGGTCGAAGCGATTTGAAACGCCAAGGTCGCGCGCTGTCCCTGGCATCAATTGCCCCAAGCCTGCGGCCCCGGCCTTGCTGATGGCCAAGGGATTATATCGTGATTCCGTCCATACAAGAGCGTCGAGAAGGCCGCTTGGTAGCGAGTATTGAGCCTCAGCAGCGTAAACATGAGGAAGGTAGCTGGCCCGACGAAAGCCCGATGGCGCGCTGCTCGGGGGCTTTGGATATCGGTAGGGCAGATAGTTTCGACCTGCATCGGTAGCCGGCGGCTCGGACGAGCCCGCTGGAGGCATTCTCCAAATGCCGTGTTCGACGAGAAGAAAGCCATCGGTCCCTTCTGCGACGCGGAAGCCATCGGTCCTCGACTCCGATGCAACGGTCATCTGAGGGGACTCCAGTTCCTGCGCTTGAGCGGGGAGGGCGAACCCAAATCCTGCCGTTGCCACTGCGGCAACTGCCCATTTCAGTCTCATTCCCGAATCCTTTGTTGGTCGAATCGAGAAAGAACATATATAGAACATATCATGTAGGAAAATGAAACGTCAGCGACGCAGAGCGGAGGCTGCGCGGGTGGAGGCACGTTACGATGGAGATGCCCCCCATGAACCAACACCGATCATCCCAATTCCAAGGCATGCAGATGGAAACCCGCGCACGCAAGATAGTCGAGCAGCTGGGCGGCACCTGGTCGCGTTCGCGCGGGATGTGCTGCTGCCCGGCCCACGACGACCGCACTCCTTCGCTAAGCATCACGCTCGGGAAGCGTGCAATTCTTGTTCATTGCTTTGCCGGCTGCACGAACGAGGCGGTGATAGAAGCCATGGCCGGGCTCGGGATACGAATTGCGGACTTGTTCGATGGCACGAGTGGTCCGATCGTGGCCGAACCGCGCGAGGAAGTCGCCAATCGGAATGCGCTGAGGCTCTGGCGTGAGGCGTCGACCATCGCTGGCAGCCCCGCCGAGAAGTACCTCGTGTCCAGAGGCATCACGATTTCTTCGCCGGAGCTGCGTTTCCACCCGCGTATGCCGCTTGGGCCAAAGGGTGCTGTCCGGTTTCTACCCGCGATGGTCGCGGCCGTGCGCAGTGATGCCGGGATTCTGGCGCTGCACCGCTCCTTCCTCAATCTGGAAAAAAGCAGCTTGGCTTCATTTGATCAGCCCAGGCGTGCGTTAGGCAGTCCCGGTTCTGGCGCGGTGCGTTTCGCATACCCGGATGAGGGACGCCTTGGACTCGCAGAAGGAAACGAAACGGCCCTCTCAACGATGCAAATGTTCAATGTTCCCTGCTGGGCGACGCTGGGAAACGAACGCTTCGGCCAGGTCACAATCCCGGAATCGGTGCGCGAGCTGTATCTCTTTGTCGACAATGATGCGGGTGGGCGCCTTGCTGAAGAGCGCGCGCGAAATGCTTACGCTTGCGAAGGGCGGCTGATTGTCACCAGGCGTCCGCAGCAGACCGGCGATGATTGGAATGATGTGCTCATGCGCTCAGTCCGAGCTGCGGTCTGAATGTCGGTGAGAGGAAAGCGGGCTTGGGGCCTTGTGAGGCCCCCGGACGGATCCATCTGAACGGACACCCGGACAAACCCAGGGCCTCTTCAGGAGGTCTCTCATGTCACATGCAAATACCGCTTTCGCATTCTCCGATCCAGCCGAGCCGCAAGTGTTGGCAGCGGCGAGGGCGCTGGCCGCGCGGCTCGTTGCAGATCAAGCAATCTCACGGCTCACTGTGAATGCAACAATGGCCGATCACTTCGGCGGTAGCGACGCCGAAGGACGCTGGTCCGTACGCGATGCCCATGCCGCACTTGAATTGGCGCAGGTGCTTTTCCTGGCGCAGGCAACTGAATTTTCACCTGCGATGTCATCCAGCTTCGCCGCTGAGGCATTCACGCACCTCGAACGTCTGGTTCCGACCCAGTCCAACCGGAGCGATGAGCAGATCGAGTGGCAACAATTCGCAACGCCGCCCCGCCTGGCCTGGATGGCTGCAAAGGCATGCGCGATTTCTGCCGCTGAACTGGTTCTCGAACCGTCCGCCGGGACCGGGATGCTGGGCGTATGGGCAGCGAAGGCAGCTGCGCGTCTTGCTCTCAACGAGATTTCGCCGCTTCGCCGCGAATGCTTGGGCGCCGTGTTTCCGGAGGCGACAGTGACGGGATTTGACGGGGAACTGATCGACGAACTTCTCACGCCCGACGTGGGTCCTAGCGTGGTGCTGATGAACCCGCCCTATTCGCACGGTATCGAGAGGGGCCACGATAGTCGCACTGGCGATCGACACTTGCGTTCTGCCTGGAAGCGCCTTCTGCCCGGTGGCCGCCTGGTGGCAGTGATGCCCGAATGGTTCGAGCTTCCGAAGTTCCTTGCTGGGATTGCCGGTCCCCTCTCGTTGCGCCTCAACGCGACGATCGAGCGCGGTTTCGTCAAGCAGGGCACATCAATCTCTACCCGGCTCCTGGTTCTCGACAAGGCTGATGATGGTACCAGCCCGATCATCGCCCAGCCTGGAAACTTTGCCGAGCTTCATCTGCTGATCGATATGCTCCCTGACCGGGTAAGCCTGCCCGCGGGACCCAGCATCGGCATCAAGCCAGCATTGCCGCTTCGGCTGGTTGCGAACAAGACGAAACCAGTTCCACTTAAGGTCCATCCAACCGATGCGGCGCCGTCGATCCTGCCGCTTGATTTTACTCCGCTCGAAGCACCTGCGCCGATCGAAAGCCAGGTTGGGCATTATTTGCCTTACCGACCGAGCCGGATCTCAATTGCAAATGCGGTCTCCCACCCGACACCGCTGGTAGAATCCGTCGCGATGGGTTCGATAACCGCACCCGTGCCCGAAGTGGTGCCTCAGCTTCCCTCGAGTATCATTGCTGAAGGCATCTTATCCGCAGCGCAAGCCGAGACCCTGATCTATGCCGCAAGCGCCCATGCCCGCGATCTGCCGGGCCGGTTCGAGCCCGACGACAAGGGCTGCGCCCTCAAGGCGAGCGCCGAGGGGCGCGCCTACCGCATGGGCTACTTTCTTGGGGACGGAACTGGTGCAGGCAAAGGCCGGCAAGTCGCATCTGTCATCCTCGACCGGTGGGTGAGGGGTGAACGGCGCCACATATGGATTTCCAAGAACGAAGCTTTGCTCGAAGACGCCCGCCGCGACTGGAGCGCGCTCGGTGGCCTTCCCATCGACATCCAGCCGCTCGGCCAGTGGAAGCTCGGTGTCCCGATCGGGATGCGCGAGGGCATACTCTTCGTTACTTATCCGACACTGCGCTCGGGCCGCAGCGACGCGACCCGGCTCGAGCAGATCCTCGAATGGGCAGGGGAGGACTTCGACGGGCTCATCGTCTTCGACGAAGCCCATGCGATGGCCAACGCCGCAGGCGGGG
>PHEM01000222.1:0-889 GCA_002842935.1 Alphaproteobacteria bacterium HGW-Alphaproteobacteria-13
ATCGACGCGGCGATGACCAACATCTGCCGATGCGGCACCTATCCGCGCATCCGCACGGCGATCCGCCTTGCGGGGCGTGTCCTGCGCGGCGAGGAGCGCCTCGCCGCCGCCCCGCCGCCGGGCATCCGCCCCGCCGACGCGGCGCGCGCCGTCCCGGCGATGCGCCCGCCGCGCTGAGGATGCGGCTGACGGGCCGTTCATCTAGCTGAACCTAGGGCAACATCGCGGTTCAGCACGCAATCATCTTGCCTCCCTTAGGTTTCGATTCATCTTCCCGCCGCCGTCGGCACTCGGGACATTGAGTTGGAGTCATCGACATGAAAAAGATGTTCGGAGGGCTGTTGATCGCCGCGACGATCCTGACCCCTATCGCGCCCGCGGCGGCACAGGCGAACGGCGAGCGCATCCAGATCGCACAGCGCGGCGACAGGGGGGGCGGCGACAGGGGCGATCGCGGGCAGCGCGGTAATCGGGGCGGCGAGGCGCGCCAGCAAGTCCAGCAGCGCCAGCAAATACAGCGCCCGCAAGTCCAGCGCCCCCAGGCCCAGCGCCCGCAACAGCAGCAACAGCGCCAGACTCAGCGCGGCGACCGCTGGAACGGCCAGCCGCGCGAGCAGCGCCAGATTCAACAGCGGCAGCGTGTGACCGACCAGCGCGAGGCGCAGCGCCGCGTGGAGCGCCAGCGTTCCACCGCCTATGACCGCAATCGCAATGCGCAGGCCAACCGCCAGTGGGATCGCAACCGCGACATCCGGGCAGAGCAAAATCGGCGGGCAGACCAAAATCGGCGCGCGGACCGCAACCGCTATGACAACAACCGCAATCGCTACGACAACAACCGCAACGACCGCCGCTATGCCGACCGGCGCTATCGCGACAATCGCGGCGG
>PHEM01000222.1:916-6512 GCA_002842935.1 Alphaproteobacteria bacterium HGW-Alphaproteobacteria-13
GGTAACTGGAACCGTGACGGGCGCAACGACCGCCGCTATGACTATCGCAGCTATCGCCAGAGCCACAGCCAATATTATCGCATGCCGCGCTATTACGCGCCCTATCGCGACCATCGCTATACGCGCTTCAGCATCGGCTTCACGCTGGGATCGCTCTTCTATGGCCAGCGCTATTGGATCAACGATCCCGGCTATTACCGCCTGCCGCCCGCCTATGGTCCCTATCGCTGGGTCCGCTATTATGACGACGCGCTGCTCGTCGACACCTATTCGGGCGAGGTGGTCGACGTGATCTATGATTTCTTCTGGTAATATTCCTTTCGGTTACCGGAAGCATACTCAAGGGCCGGTCCGCACCGGCCCTTTTTTTGCCCTTACGCCGCGCGCGTGGTGCGCGGCGGGCCGTCCCGGCCCTGCCCGTAAAGGCCCATCAGCGCCTCCACATCGACCGCTTCGGCGAACTGCACGCCCGCGCGATTGTCCGCCGACCAGCGCACCTGCGCCGCGATGCGGACGTTGGGCGCGAAACGAAGTTCCAGCGGCGTGCCGGCCGGAACAGTCCCCAGCCCTTCGATCAGCGCGCCGCGCGGAGAGATGCTGCGGACGATCGCTTCATGATCCTGCCCGCCGCTGACGACGCGGATGGTGCGAAAGATGCGCGTGCGCGGCGCCCGCGCGCTTTTGTACCCACGCGCCTCGACCTGCCCCTCGCCGCCGCGGAGCAGCGCCAGCACGTCGTCCAGATCCATCGGCTTGCCATAGATATAGCCCTGGACATGGCTGCACCCCAGCCCGCGCACCAGCGCCAGATCGTCGTGCGTCTCGACCCCTTCCGCCGTCGTCTCCATCCCCAGCGCCCGTGCGAGGCCGACGATCGACGAGATGATCGCCGCATTCATGCTGCTGCCGTCCGCCGCGCCCAGCACAAAGCTCTGGTCGATCTTAATCTTGTCGAACGGCGCCTTCTTCAGATAGCCGAGCGCCGAATAGCCGGTTCCGAAATCGTCGAGCGCGAGGCGGACGCCCGTGCGCTTCAATTTCTGGAACATCGCCAGATTCTCCGGACTTTCGTCGAGGAAGACGCCTTCGGTGATTTCGAGTTCGAGCTGTTCGGGACGGATGCCCGCCGACGTCACGGCGTTCAGGATGATCGCGGGCAGCTTTTCATTGACGAACTGGCGCGGCGAGACGTTGACCGCGACGCGATAGCCCGTTCCAAGCCGCGCGATGGTGGCGCAGGCCGTGCGGATGATCCATTCGCCGATCGGCACGATCAGATTCGCCTCTTCCGCGATCGGGATGAACTTCGCGGGGCTGATCATCTCGCCGGATGCGCGGCGCCAGCGGATCAGCGCCTCGAACCCCGAAATCCGCTCGCTCTGCACATCGACGATCGGCTGATAGAACAGCTGAAGCTCGTCGCGCGCCAGCGCGTCGCGCAGCGCATCCTCGATCGCCTTCCTTTCGCTGGCCTGGTTGTGCATCGCGTCGGCATAGAAACGATAGACGCCGCGCCCCGCGTCCTTCGCGGCATAGAGGGCAAGGTCGGCGTTGCGGACGAGCGCGGAGACCGTCACCCCCTCTCCCTCGGACACGGCGATGCCGATCGACGAGCCGACGCGCACTTGCTGGCCCTCGATCGCGAAGGGCCGTGCGACGCTGAGGATGATGGCGTTGGCGATGCCCGCCAGCTTTTCGGGATGCGTGACCTGCGGCAGGACGATCTGGAATTCATCGCCGCCGAGCCGCCCCACCTGCCCCTTGTCGCCGACGATCTGCGTCAGCCGCCCGGCGACCTGCTGAAGCAGCTGGTCGCCCACGGGATGGCCGAGCGTGTCGTTGACGGCCTTGAAACGATCGAGGTCGAGCAGCAGCAGCGCGCAGGGCTGCGCCTGCCCCATATGGTTGCGCAAGGCGCGTTCGAGCAGGTCGGTGATGTGCAGCCGGTTGGCGAGACCCGTCAGCGTGTCATAGCGCGCGAGCTGGTTGATCTCGCGCTCCGACCGTTTCTTGTCGGTGAGATCGGTGCCGCTGCCGCGGAATCCCTGGAAATTGCCGAATTCATTGCTGATCGGATGGCCGGAGATCGACCACCAGCGCTCTTCGCCCGGCACCGCCGCCCGCACCGTCAGATCCTTGAACGGCGTGCGCGACGACAGGCTGAAGCCCAGCGTCCGCTCTTCATTCTCGTCATTGCCGATGCGCTTGCGGATGATGTCGGTGAAGGGCCGCCCCAGCAGGTCGGCCACCGGCAGCCCCAGCTTCGCCGCGACCGTGGAGGAAATATAGACGAGCTGGCCGTGGCGGTCGGTTTCCCAGAACCAGCCGCCGCCGCGGCGCTCGAAATCGCGGACGAGACCCAGCGCGCGCTCCTGCTCGCTGATCGCGAGGCGGCGGGCGCGCGTCGCGCGGCGCTGGTAACGGACGTCCTCGCGCATCATCACGATCAGCAGGCCCAGAAAGACCAGCCCCGCGACCGCGAAAGGCCAGGACGCCATGCCGGTCGCGCCGCCCAGCGCCATCGCGCCGGCAAAGACGAAGAAGGCCGGGCGCGCGATCGCGACCACGGCGGCGGCGACCAGGATCGTGCCGAGATGGATCGCCGCGAAGGCGTCGAAATAGAGCCGCCCGTCACTGACCGCCAGCGCGGGAAGCATCGCCATCGATCCCAGCAGCGTGCCAATCCCGATCAGCGCCATCGACAGGGCGACGAACGGCCGCGCGCGCCGCAGCGCCCGTTGCGGGCGCGCCCGCGACCATTGCCCGACGATCGTCAGCAGCAGGTCGCAGCCCAGCCCCGCCGCCATCGCCAGCCATTGCGACGGCCGGTCGAGAAAGCCCGTGACGCCGGGCAGGAAGGCAAACAGGAAAAAGGCGAGCACGCGGGCGACGAGCACATAATGCCAAAGCCGCGTCACGCGCACCAGCCGCGCGACGAAAGCGGGCGAACCAAAGAGCGATTCGCCGTCTGGCGGCATGTCGGCCAAGGGTGCCGCGATGTTCCGCCCCGCCTTCACGATTCCCCGCTCCGTTCCATTGCCCGAAGCTGCCGCACTGCCCAAAATGGGTTACCAAAGCCTTACTTCGCCGCCGCTTCCTCCCTGCCGCCGCGCGCGTGCGCCCAGGGGTTTGGTTTTGGATCGCAACTTGTTATGATCCCCGCCATGCCCGCCGTCCGCCTCTTGCCGCCCAACCGCTTTTTCGACCGCGAGCAATGGTCGGCGATCACGCGCCCGTCGCGCTGGCGCGGCCTGTGGCTCGTCGCCCATGCCTGGATCGTCAGCATCGCGCTGGTCGGCGCCGCCGCCTGGCTGGCCCATCCGCTCGGCTGGATCGTCGCCGTCCTGTTCGTCGGCGGGCGCCAGCTCGGTCTGGCGATCCTGATGCACGACGGCGCGCATGGCGCCTTGCACCCCAACCGCAAGCTCAACAATTTCCTCGGCCAGTGGCTGACGGGGGCCGCGGTGGGTTCGGACCTGATCGCCTATCGCACCTATCATTTGCAGCATCACAAATATACGCAGCAGCCCGAAGACCCCGACCTGTCGCTGTCGAAACCCTTTCCGACCAGCCGCGCGAGCCTGTTCCGCAAGATTTTGCGCGACTTGACGGGGCAGACCTTCTTCAAGCAGCGTATGGCGCAATTCACTCTCGCCGCCCTGGGGCTGAAGGCGATGCTGCGCGGGGAGAAAGCGGAAAAAGGCCGCGCCTCCACGCAGGCCGGAACGCCGTTCAACAAGCAGTCGCAGGATGGCGTCACGTCGCCGACCGTCGACGTCGCGGGGACGATGGCGGTGACGCGCGCGGTCGGGCGCTTCCTGATCGTGCAGGCCGTGCTGCTGGGCGCCTCGCTCGCGCTATACGGCTGGACGCCCTATCTGCTGTGGCTCGCGGGGCTGGCGACGACTTTCCAGCTTTACCTGCGCATCCGCAACATCGCCGAACATGCCTGCACAACGACCGGCAGCGAGGACCCGTTCACGCACGCGCGCACGACGCACGCGGGCTGGCTCGCCCGCGCGACGGTCGCGCCCTATTGGGTCAATTATCACGCCGAACATCATCTGTTCATGGGCGTGCCCTGCTATCGCCTGCCGCAGGTCCACGCCGCGCTGGGCCGCGCGGGCAAGCATGCGGCGATGACCATCGCCCCCGATTACCGCAGCGTGATGCGGCAGGTCACCGCGCTGGGCTGAAGCGGATCATTCAGCCAGCGCCTCGGCGATCAACCGCCGTGTATTCTCTACCCCGAACAGCGCGATGAAGCTGCCCATGCGCGGTCCCGCGCTCGAACCCAGCAGCGTCTCGTACAACGCCTTGAACCAATCGCGCAGATTTTCAAAGCCATAGGCTTCGTTCTTGCCGATCTCATAGACGATGTTCTGGATGTCGTCGGCCGCCGCGTCGGCGGGCAGCGCCGCGAGCCGCGCGTCGAGATCGCGCAAGGCCGCCGCTTCGCCGCCCACCGGCTTGCGGCGCTTCAGCGTCGGCGCGACGAAATCGCGGTTATAGGCCATGGCATGATCGATCAGCCGGTCCAGTTCCGGATGAGCCGCCGCATCGGCGCCCGCGACATATTGGCCCAGATAGCGCCAGATCTGCTCCTTCGACGCATCCGCCCCCAGGACGCCGACAAGGTTCAGCAGCAGGCCGAAAGTCACGGGCAAGGGCGCCGCAGGCACGTCCTCGCCGCGCGCGGCATGGACGTGATGCACGGGGTTGCCCAGCTTCTTGTCCGCTTCCTGCGCCGGATAGGTCCCGCGCATCTGGAAATATTCGTCGATCGCCTTGGGGATCACGCCGATGTGAAGCTGCTTCGCCGCCTTGGGCTCGCGATAGGCATAGAAAGCCAGGCTTTCCTCGCTGCCATAGGTCAGCCATTGTTCCATCGACAGGCCGTTGCCCTTGGACTTCGAGATTTTCTCGCCCTTTTCGTCGAGGAACATTTCATAGATCAGCCCCTCGGGCTTGCGTCCGCCCAGCGCCTTGGCGATCTTGCCCGACTGGATGCCGCTGTCGGTCAGGTCCTTGCCGTACATCTCGTAATCGACGCCCAGCGCGACCCAGCGCATCGCCCAGTCGACTTTCCATTGCAGCTTCGCGCCGCCCGACTGGATCGAGTGGGTGATCGTCTCGCCCTCATCCTCGAACGACACGAGGCCCGCGTCGGCATCGACCACCGTCACCGGCACCTGAAGCACGATGCCCGACTTGGGGCTGACCGGCAGCACGGGCGAATAGGTCGCCGCGCGCTCGGCGCGCAGCGTCGGCAGCATGATGTCGAGAATATCCTGATTGTGGCGCAGGACATTCTTCAGCGCTTCGTCGAACGCCCCCGACCGATAGCGCTCGGTCGAACTGACGAATTCATATTCGAAACCGAAACGGTCGAGAAAGTCGCGCAGCATCGCATTGTTATGATGGGCGAAACTTTCATATTTCCCGAACGGATCGGGGATCGCGGTCAACGGCTTGCCCAGATGTTCGCGCAGCATGTCCTGATTAGGGACATTGTCGGGAACCTTGCGCAGCCCGTCCATGTCGTCGCTGAACGCGACGAGCCGCGTCGGCGCACCGCCCCCGTTTTCATTGGCGG
>PHEM01000223.1 GCA_002842935.1 Alphaproteobacteria bacterium HGW-Alphaproteobacteria-13
TTGTCGAAGCACCGTCCTTCTTCTTGCGGCGCCAAAAGGAAGAACGGCCCTTCGACAAGCTCAGGGCAAACGGTGCAGATTTAATGCACGGCACTCTAGAGAATGATCATTTTGGATTGATAGAGCCGTGTACGCCCGCGAAGGCGGGAGTCCATCTCCGGTCGGCGCGATGTGGAACCGGCAGGAGCGGGAGGGCGATCAGGACGACGCCCTCCCCCATTATCCTCAATGCTTCTTGTCGGCCCAGATGTTGCGGTACGACAAATAGGTCAGGCCGCTGAAGATCAGCAGGAAGATGATCGCGGCCCAGCCCACCTGCACGCGCTTCACCAGCTTCGGCTCGGCAGTCCAGACGAGAAACGCGGTCACATCCTTCGACATCTGGTCGACCGTCGCCTTGGTGCCGTCGGCATAGGTCACCTGATCGTCCGCCAACGGCTTGGCCATGGCGAGGTTCAGGTTGGCGAAATAGGGATTGTAGTGCAGCCCCGTGCCCGGCTGAAGCTCCTTGGGCAGGTTCGCCGGCGGGTTCTGATAGCCGGTCAGCAGCGAATAGACATAGTCCTTGCCGCCTTCGCGCGCCTTGGTGATCAGCGACAGGTCGGGCGGCAGCGCATTGTTGTTCGCTGCGCGCGCCGCGACTTCATTGGCATAGGGCGCCGGGAAATGATCCGACGGCACGCCGTCGCGCGTCGCCGGCTCGCCCGTGTCGGGATTGATCGACGGCACCTGGAAACCCTTGGCGAAGGTCTTCACCTGGCCTTCGGTGTAGCCGAGGTCCTGGATGTTGCGGAACGCGACGAGGTTCAGGCTGTGGCAGGCCGAGCAGACCTCCCTATAGACCTGCATCCCGCGCTGAAGCTGCGCCTTGTCCCAGTGCGGCATCAGGCCGTCGCTGGCGAGCTTCAGGTGCTTCGGATGCTTGTGGAACTCGTGCGAGGCATTGGGTTCATTGGTGAGCGGCGTCGTGAGGATCGCGAGCACCAGCGCGGCAATGAAACCCAGGCCGACGAGAAAACCGAGCGGACGAACCATGGCTGTATCAGCTCCTATATAAGTCCGGCGCTCAGGCCGTGGCCGCCGACGCGTCGTCGGCATGTTTTGCAAGGACCGCTTCCGTGATCGAATTCGGCATCGGTTCGGGACGTTCGATCCGCGACACGATCGGCAGGATGATCAGGAAGTGGGCGAAATAATAGATCGACCCGATCTGGCTGAGGATGACCCACGGCTGTTCGGCGGGCATCTTGCCGCAGACGCCGAGCAGCAGCACGTCGGCCACCAGCACCCAGAAGAACTTCCGGTACAGCGGGCGATAGTTCGACGACTTCACCGGCGAGCTGTCGAGCCAGGGCAGGAAGAACAGCAGCGCGATCGCCGCGAACATCGCGATGACGCCCCACAGCTTTGCATCGATCCACAGGAAGTTGAAGGTGAAGGCGCGCAGGATCGCGTAGAAGGGCCAGAAATACCATTCGGGAACGATGTGCGCGGGCGTCGAAAGCGGGTTCGCCTGGATATAATTGTCGGCGTGGCCGAGCAGGTTCGGCGTGAAGAAGGTCAGCGCCGCGAACAGGATCAGGAAGACGCCCAGCCCGAAGCCGTCCTTCGCCGTATAATAGGGGTGGAAGGGCACCGTGTCCTGCTCGTCCTTCACCTCGATGCCGGTCGGGTTCGACGAACCCGGAATGTGCAGCGCCCAGATGTGCAGGATGATGACCGCCGCGATCACGAACGGCAGCAGATAGTGCAGCGAGAAGAAGCGGTTGAGCGCGGCATTGTCCGGCGCGAAGCCGCCGAGCAGCCACACGCGCAGCGGCTCGCCGACGCCGGGAATCGCGGAGAAGAAGCCCGTGATCACCTGCGCGCCCCAGAAGCTCATCTGGCCCCAGGGAAGGACATAGCCCATGAAGGCCGTCGCCATCATCAGCAGGAAGATCACGACGCCGAGCAGCCACACCATCTCGCGCGGCGCCTTGTACGACCCGTAATAAAGACCGCGGAAGATGTGGAGATAGACGACGATGAAGAACATGCTCGCGCCGTTCATATGCGCATAGCGGATGAACCAGCCCGCGTTCACGTCGCGCATGATATGCTCGACCGAATTGAAGGCGACGTCCGCATGGGCGGCATAATGCATCGCGAGCACGATGCCGGTGACGATCTGGATGACCAGCGCGGCGCCCGCGAGGACGCCGAAGTTCCAGAAATAATTGAGGTTGCGCGGCACCGGATAGCCGGAACCGATCGCATTATAGACGAGGCGCGGCAGCGGCAGCTTCTCGTCCAGCCATTTCATCAGCGGCTGCTGGGGCTGGTATTGGTTGGCCCAGGGAAAGCTCATCTTATCTCGCTCCTCAGCCGATCGTCACGACGGTGTCGCTGGTGAATTCATAGGGCGGCACGACCAGGTTGGTCGGCGCGGGACCTTTGCGGATGCGCGCCGCGGTGTCGTAGTGCGAGCCGTGGCACGGGCAGAAATAGCCGCCGAAGTCGCCGCGATTCTCGCCCTCCGCCGCACCCAGCGGCACGCAGCCGAGGTGCGTGCAGACGCCCAGCGTGATCAGCCAGTTCTCCTTGCCCGGCTTGGTGCGTTCGGCCAGCGTCTGCGCATCGCGCAGGCTGCCGAGCGGAACCTTGTTCGCCTCGTCGATTTCGGCGGTGGTCAGGTTGCGGACGAACACCGGCTGCTTGCGCCAGCTCGTCTTGATCGCCTGGCCCGTCTGGATCGCCGAAATGTCGATTTCGGTCGACGACAGCGCGAGCACATCGGCGGAGGGACTCATCTGATTGACCAGCGGCAACACCACCGCCACCGTGCCGACACCGGCAAAACTGACTGCCGCGATATTGATGAAGTCGCGGCGCCGGACGCCATCCTCGACTGCGGCGCTAGGTTCGGATTCACTGGCCATTCGATTGCCCTATACATGGGTGAAACGACAATTTTCCCCGGAAAGGACGTGTCCCCTGACCACGCGCGCACGAAACGGCACAGCCCGGCGGCCCCTCCGGGAATTGCGGGCCTGATAGCCGGACATCCCGGCCTTGCCAACAGGCAATTTCCGCTTCGCGCGCCCGCGCCGCCCCGGCTATGACGCGATCATGCAAATCGCGCTCTTCCAACCGGACATCGCCGGCAATGTCGGCACCACGCTGCGCACCGCCGCCTGCTTCGGCGTGCCCGCGCATATCGTCGAGCCGTGCGGCTTTCCCTTTTCCGATGCGGCGCTGAAGCGGGCGGGAATGGATTATGCCGAACGCGCGAACGTGCGGCGTCACGCCGACTGGGCGGCGTTCGAGCAATGGCGGGCAGAGGCGGGCGGACGCCTCGTCCTTCTGACCACCGCCGGCGCGGCGCCCTTGCCCGGTTTCGCCTTTGCCGCCGGCGACATCCTGCTGCTCGGCGCCGAATCCTCGGGCGTGCCGCCACATGTCCACGACGCGGCGGCCGCGCGCGTCCTCATTCCGATGCGGCCGGGCTTTCGATCCTTGAATGTCGCGGTCGCGGCTGGCATCGCTCTGGCGGAAGCTCTCAGACAGACGAAAGGCTTTGCGGCATGATTTCGCTCGATTCCCAGCAACAGGCGGCGCGCGACTGGTTCGAGTCGCTGCGCGACCGCATCTGCGCCGAATTCGAGGCGATCGAGGCGGAGGCGGGCAGCGACGCGCGCTTCGCCTATACGCCGTGGGACCGCGAGGCCGACGGAATCGTCCCCGGCGAGGGCGGCGGCGGCGTGCGCGGCGTGATGACGGGGCAGGTGTTCGAGAAAGTCGGCGTCAACGTGTCGACCGTGGGCGGCCGCTTCGCCCCCGACTTCGCCCAGTCGATCCACGGCGCGGAAGAGGACCCGAGCTTCTTCGCCACGGGAATCAGCCTCGTCGCGCACATGTCCAATCCGCATGTCCCGGCGGTGCATATGAACACGCGCTTCCTCGCGACGACGAAGCGCTGGTTCGGCGGCGGCGCCGATCTCAACCCGCCGATTCCCTATGCCGAGGATACGGGCGCCTTCCACGCCCGGCTGCGCGCCGCCTGCGCGCCCTTTGGTCCCGACGTCTATGAACGCTATGCCAAATGGGCCGAGGATTATTTCTATATCCCGCATCGCGGCGTCCATCGCGGCGTCGGCGGCATCTTCTATGACCACCTCGAGTGCGGCGACGATGCGGAATTCGACCGTCATTTCCAGCTCACGCGCGCGGTCGGCGAGGCGTTCCTCGACATCTTCCCGCAGATCGTGCGGCGGCGGATGAACCAGCCCTTCACCGAGGCGGAGCGTGAACAGCAGCTCGTGTGGCGCGGCCGCTATGCCGAATTCAACCTCGTCTATGACCGGGGCACGCTGTTCGGACTGAAGACCGGGGGCAATATCGACGCGATCCTGATGAGCCTGCCGCCCGTCGCGAAGTGGCGCTGATATCAGCTGAAGACATTCTCCCGCCCCGGCGCCGCGAGCTGGCGATAGGCGGCGGCGGTCACGGCCAGCGACACCAGCCCGCCCACGGCGGCGACGCCCGCCTCCACGAATCCCGACAGCAACCGCGCCGCGCCGGATTCGGTTCCGCCCAGCGCGGCAAAGACACCGCCGACCAGCACCGCGGCGATCAGCACCACCAGCGTCACCAGGAACAGGAACAGGAATATCTGCCAGCCATTACCCTTCGTCAGCGCCAGGCTTTCGCGGATCGCCGCCAGCGGATTCGATTCGCCCCGGTCGGCGATGACGGGCGAGACCAGCGCGAGCCGCCCCCAGAAATAGGCGCACAGTCCGACCAGCAGCACCAGTCCGACGATCAGCAGCAGGATACCGCCGGGACCGCCGAGCGCGGCGCCCGGCATGATCAGCACCAGCGCCCCGATCGCCAGCGCGGCGCCGAGCAATATCTGCACCGCGACCACGGTCGGGATCATCCGCAGCGCGAAGCCGAGCGCATCGCCGACGCTGGTCCCCGTGCGCGACAGCCACAGCCGCAGCACACCGACGCCGCCGATCGCGCCGACCAGCGCGATCAGCAATTGATAGGGCAGCGCCGCCCGCGCGCTTTCGAGGAAGGCGGCCTGGACCTGCTGCATCGAGGCGTCGGCGGCGGGCTGGATCGGCACGGGACCGAACCAGCTGACCGCCAGCGTCGGCAGGAACAGGAAGACCGCCGCGATCGTTCCCGTCAGCGCACTGTGCGACCGCAGCAGGACCACGCTGTCCTCCCACGCCGCGCCCATATCGAATTTCGGCATTGATGCTCCATGACTTTTCCGGAACGGATGGGCCGCGAAGGTGGCGATCTAAACCTTGTCTGTCCAGCCCCTTACCCCAACCCCTTCCCGGCGCCGCCCGTCCCTCTTGCCTCGCGCGGCGCAAACAGGCAGGAAGCCGCCGCGATGACCATGCCGCCTTCCCTTCCCGAATGGACCGTATCGCCAGGTCTCACCGGCTATGCGGAGGCGCTGGCGGACATGGAGGCGCGCGCCGCCGCGATCCGGGCGGGCACGGCGCGCGAGCGCATCTGGCTGATCGAGCATCCACCGCTTTATACGGCGGGCACCAGCGCC
>PHEM01000224.1 GCA_002842935.1 Alphaproteobacteria bacterium HGW-Alphaproteobacteria-13
CGGCATCGAAGGCGGGGCGGGCGGAGCGGATTTCAGCAGCGCCATCTCGAACGCGCTGGAACAGGTCAACGCCCAGCAGCACAAGGCGACCGCGATCACCGAAGCCTATGAGCGCGGCGACACGCACGACATCGTCAGCGTGATGATCGAGCGGCAGAAGGCGTCGCTCGGCTTCGAGACGACCTTGCAGGTCCGTAACAAGCTGCTTTCCGCCTATCGCGACATCATGAATATGCCGGTGTAACCCATGTCCGAAGCCCAGGCCCTGACCCCCATCGACACCCACGCCCACCTGCCCATGGCCGGCGGTTCCGGGCGTTTCGCGCCCTTCACGCAATTCATGCGCCAGCCCGCGGTGCAGCGCGCGCTGCCCGCCGTCGCGACCACGACCGCGATCGGCATCGCGGCGCTGGCCTATTTCATGACGGCCACGCCGCCGCAGACGCAATTGTTCAGCGGGCTGGAGGATGCCGACAAGGCGGCGGTCGCCGACGCGCTGCAAACGGCGGGCATCGGCCACCGCGTCGACCCCGCCACCGGCGCGCTGACCGTCGATTCGGACAAGCTGCACCAGGCGCGCATCGCGCTGGCCGGGCAGGGCCTGCCCAAGGCGCAGCCGAACGGCGACAGCCTGATCGCCTCGCTGCCCATGGGGTCCAGCCGCGCGATCGAGGGCCAGACGCTGCGTTCCGCGCGCGAGGCCGACCTGTCGCGCACCATCGAGACGATCGACGCCGTGAAGGGCGCGCGCGTCCATATCGCCGCCGCCGAACCCAGCCTGTTCGTCCGCGAGGACAAGCCGGCGACCGCGTCCGTGATGCTGACGCTTCAGAACGGCCGCAACCTGACCGAGGGGCAGGTTCAGGCGATCCGCTTCCTCGTCGCCTCGTCCGTGCCGGGCATGGCGGCCGAACAGGTGTCGGTGATCGACCAGCGCGGCGCGCTGCTGTCCGACGGCGCGTCGAACGCCGACATGAAGATGTTCCAGCTTCAGACCCAGATCGAGGACCGCTTTCGCCGCGCGCTCGACACGCTGCTCGGTCCGATGCTGGGCGCGGGCAATTATACGGTCGAGGTCCACGCCGATGTCGATATGTCGGAAAGCCAGGCGACGCGCGAAAGCTTTCCCGAAAATGATCGCGCGCTGACCAGCGAGCAGATCTCGCGCCAGGTCAACGGCGAAACGACGACGCCCGCCGTCGGCATCCCCGGCGCTCTGTCGAACCAGCCACCGCAGGCGACGCTGATCACCGACAAGGCGCCCGTCCCCGTCCAGCCCGGCACCGGCAGCGCCGCGACGACGCAAAGCGCCGAGAACAGCGCCCGCGCCTATGAAGTCGGGCGCGAGATTTCCGTGACGCACCAGCCGCAGGGCCGGCTGCGCCGCGTGTCGGTCGCCGTCGCGCTCAACCAGGGCAAGAAGGCGCTGACGCAGGCCGACATGACCAAGATCGACAATCTGGTGAAAGGCGCCGTCGGTTACGACGAGACGCGCGGCGACATCGTCGCGATCAGCCAGCGCCCGTTCGTGAAGATCGAGGAAGCGGCCGCGCCCGCCTTTTACGACCAGAACTGGTTCATGCCGCTGATCAAGCAGGCCGGCGCGATCCTGGCCGCGCTGCTGGCCTTCCTGTTCATCGGCCGTCCGCTGATCCGGTCCGCGAAGCAGCGCGCCGCCGAACGCGCCGAACAGGCCGCCGAACTCGAACAATCGCTGCTCGCCGCCACCGACGCGCGCCCGCGCCGCGTGCCCGGCCCGTCGGCGAACGGCGAGATCACGCTGGAGATGATCGAGGCGGCGCCCAGCTATGAAGCGCGCGCCAACCTTGTCCGTGCCTTCGTCCGCCAGGATTCGGCCCGCGCCGCGCTGGTCGTGCGCCAGCTGATGCAGGAGGGCGCCCATGGTTGACGACACCGCCGCGGCCCTGTCCTCCCCGCGCGCGAAACCGGCCCTCGATGGCGCCTCTTCGGCCGCCATCCTGCTGATGCTGCTCGACGAAAGCGACGCCGCGACGATCCTGAAGCATCTGGACCCCGAAGAGGTGCGCCATCTCGCCAAGGCGATGTTCGACACCGCCAACGCCAGCGAGAGGCAGATCGAGCAGGCACTGGAACAGTTCGTCATGAGCAGCCGGGGCGTCAGCGCGCTGGCGGTCGGCGCCGACACGCGCATCCGCACCGTGATCCACGAGGCGGTCGGCAACGTCCGCGCCGACAATATCCTGGCCGCCGCAGCGCCGCAGCGCAGCGCCGCGTCGCTGGAGATGCTGCGCTGGATGGATGTGGAGGCGATCCGCGCGCTGCTGGACAATGAACATCCGCAGGTCGGCGCGCTGATCCTGTCGGTGCTGGTGCCTGACGTCGCCGCCCGCGCGATCGAGACGCTGGACGAGGCCCGGCAGGCCGACCTGATGCTGCGCGCGGCGCAGCTGACGGCCGTCCCCGCCGCCGCGATCGAGGATCTGGAATCGGTGCTGGCCAACGCCAACGCCGACGGCCAGCGCGTCGTCAAGCAGGCGATCGGCGGTCCCAGCGATGTCGCCAAGATCATGAAGATGATGCCCAAGCAGCTTTCCGAACGGACGATCCGCGCGCTCAAGCGGCAGGACAGGGCCTTGGCCCAGACGATCGAGGAAGAGATGTTCGTCTTTGAAAATCTGCGCGAACTCGACAAGCGCAGCCTCGGCACCGTGCTGCGGTCGGTCGACGCGGCGCAGCTGGCGGTCGCGCTGAAGGGCAGCGACGGCGACATGGCCGACCTGTGCCTGTCCACCATGTCGCAGCGCGCGGCGGAAACGATCCGCGACGAAATGACCGAAATGACGATGGTCAAGCGCGTCGATGTCGAGGAAGCGCAAAAGGCGATCATGCAGATCGTCCGCCAGATGGCCGCCAATGGCGAGATCATGCTGGCCGGGGCGGGCGACGATTATGTCTGACCGCTCCGCCGAAAAGGGCTTCGCCCCCATCGCGCTGTCCGCCGCCATGGCGCGCGGCGGCGGCTTTCGCCCGCTTCCCTTCTTCGCCTCCGAGCCGGAGCCGGAGACCGGGCCGACGGCCGATTCCGCCGATGCGGCGCTGGCCGCCGATCCCTTCGCGCGCGGGCTGGCCGAGGGGCAGCGCGTCGCGGAAGCGGCCTTCGCGGTCGAACGCCAGCATCTGCTGGCGCTGATCGCGGGCGCGGAGGCGTTGCAGGACGAACCGAGCGAGGAACTGGCGCAGCTGATCGCCGAGACGGTCGAGCGGCTTGTCCGCCAAATCGTCGAGACGGCGCCGATCGACGCCGAATGGCTGCGCGCGCAGGCCGAAACCGCCGCCGCGATGGTCGCCGACGCCGACAAGGCGCGCACCTTGTGGGTGCATCCCCAGGACGCCGCCTTGCTGGCGGACGCCCCGCTGGCGCTGCCGGTCGCCGCCGATGCGTCGATGATGCGCGGCACGGTGCGGATCGAAACGTCCACGGGGTGGATCGAACATGGCCGCGCCATGCATCTGGCCGAACTGCGCGCCGCGCTGGGCAGCGAAGGGGAGGAGGCATGACGCGCCGCCTCGCCATGACCGCGCAGCAGCTTCTGGGTCCGCTCGACCTGGCGCAGGCCAGCCCGCGCCGCGTCGGCACGCTCGTCGCGCACGAAGGCATCATGCTGGAAGTGTCGGGCTTTCCCCAACCGCTGGGCAGCAATGTCCGCATCCGGTCGGCGACGGGCGACTATGTCTATGGCGAAGTCGTCGGCTTTCGCGGCCACCGCAGCCTGGTCCTGCCGTTCGACACCAACATGCCGCTGGTGACGGGCGCGCCCGTCGAGCCGCATGGCGCCAGTTCGATGGTCACGGTCGGCAAGGCGCTGCTGGGCCGCATCATCGACGCGCAGGGCAATCCGCTCGACGGCCGCCCGGCGGTCAAGTCGCAGTTCCACTGGCCGCTCGCCGGGCGCAAGGTCAATCCGCTGCGCCGCGGCCGCGTGACCAGGCCGCTCAACATGGGCGTGCGCGCGATCAACGGCCTGCTCACTATCGGCGAAGGCCAGCGCGTCGCGATCATCGCGGGCAGCGGCGTCGGCAAGTCGGTGCTGATGGGCCAGATGATCGCGGGCACCGAATGCGACGTGATCGTCGTCGGCCTGATCGGCGAGCGCAGCCGCGAAGTCAGCGATTTCGTCGAGACCAAGCTGCCCCCCGCCGTGCGCAAGAAATCGGTCGTTGTCGCCGTCCCCGCCGATCATCCGCCGCTGCTGCGCCTGCGCGCCGCGATGCGCGCGACCGCGATTGCGGAATCCTTTCGCGCCGAGGGCAAGAAAGTGCTGCTACTGATCGACAGCCTGACGCGCGTCGCCCATGCGCAGCGCGAGATCGGCCTGACGCTGGGCGAGCCGCCGACGATGAAGGGCTATCCCCCTTCGGTCTTCGCGCTCATCCCCTCGCTGGTCGAGCGGGCCGGGAACGACACCATCACGGGCGGATCGATCACCGCGCTCTATACCGTCCTTGCCGACGGCGGCGACATCGACGATCCCGTCGTCGATTCGGCGCGCGCTATCGTCGATGGCCATATCATCCTGTCGCGCCAACTGGCCGAGCAGGGCGTCTATCCGGCGATCGACGTCGCGCGGTCGCTGTCGCGCACCATGGCCGATTCGGTCGATCCCGACCATGCCGCCGCCGCCGCGCGTTTCCGCCAGCTCTGGTCCGCCTATGAGGAGAATCGCGACCTGATGCTGATGGGCGCCTATGTCGCGGGCGGCGACCCGGTGCTCGACACCGCCATCGCCCGCCACGCCGACCAGCTTGCCTTCGTGTGCCAGCCCGCCGGGGCGCAAGTCGATTTCGAAACATCCCGTAAAACCCTGATCGAAGGATATCACGCATGAACGCCCGCACCGCACGCCGCAAACGCATCATCCGCGTGCGCTCTGTCGAACATCAGATGGCGGAGGCCAATCTGGCGCGCGCCAACGGCGAACTCGCCAACCTGGTCGAGCTGGCGCAGCGGCTGGAGACGCTGCGCGTCGATCTCGCCATGGCCAAGGGCGCAGTCGCGGGCCGCGCGCTCAATTCGATCGGCGAGCTGGCGATGCGGCTCGACATGGCGAAGGAAAATCTGGCCGCCCCGCTCGCGGGGGCCAGCGAGCGCCGCGACCAGATGGGCGCGATCGCGCAGAGCGCCATGGTCAAGGAGGAATCGGCGGTCCGCCTTTATGAGCAAAGCCGCAGGTCGGCGCAGGCCGAGATGGAGCGGCGCAGCGACGCCAACCGTCCGCACCGCCGCCGCGCGATGAGCCTGCGCCTGGTCGATGGCGGCGCGTCATGATGAACGCTGTCCCCCTCCCCACGGCGCAAGGCGGGGCGGCGGCAGGCTTTGCCGCCTTCCTCGCCAACATGGGCCAGGACGCGGCGGGCGGCGAAGCGGGCGGTTTCGACCTGTTGCTCGCCGAAACCTCGCCGCTGCCCGCCTCCCTCCTCTCGCTCGCCACCGGCAGCGGGCCGGGCGAGGACGCCGCGACCGCCGAAGCGGACGACGCCG
>PHEM01000225.1 GCA_002842935.1 Alphaproteobacteria bacterium HGW-Alphaproteobacteria-13
AAGTCCCGTCCAGGAAGGGCGCGAACCGCCCGTGGGCGACCGCCACGCCCGCAAAAGCCGCACAGCCCCGATCCCCCCGCACTCCGGCTCCGGTCCCGGACAGCCAGCGCACGACGATCGTCACGGGCAAATGGTGGGATGCGAAAGGGCCGCGCACGATCGAACTCGGTCCGCGCGGCAGGCAGGTGCTGACGCAGGGTTTCCTGGCGCTGCTGGGCGCCGCCGCCGTGGCCGCGGTGCTGTTGCTGCTCATCTCGCCGGTCGCGCTGTTCGTCGCCGCCTTCCTGCTCTTCCGCTGGGGCGGCGGCCTGCTGGGACCGCTCGGCGCCTCCATCGTCGACAAGGCGCTCGCCGAAAAGACGTGAGTTGGCGGCCACTGGCCGGTTCAACATCGCACCAGCCGGAGATGGACTCCCGCCTTCGCGGGAGTACGAGGCTCGAGTTTGTCCTGTTTCGTTTGATCCGTTCGTCCTGAGGAGGGGCTGAGCTTGTCGAAGACCCGTCTCGAAGGACGCTGGCGCGGCGCATGGTCCTTCGAGACGCCATTTCGACAGGCTCAATGGCTCCTCAGGACGAACGGACTTTGTATCCCCTTAAACGGGACAAACTCTGGGACGGATCCGTCCTAAGCCGCCACCAGCGCCGGATAGTCGATATAGCCCTCGGGACCCGGCGAATACCAGGTCTTCATGTCGGCGATCGCCCAGTCGGCCCGCGTGCGGATGCGCTCGACAAGGTCGGGGTTGGCGATGAAGGGGCGGCCAAAGCTGATCGCGTCGGCAAGGCCGCTCGCCAGATCGGCTTCCGCCTGCTCCAGCGTATAATCGCTGTTCAGGATCAGCGGGCCGTTGAACGCGGCGCGGATCGCGGGCGACTGTTTCGGCACGTCGGTCTTTCCGAACGTCCCGTCCGGTCCCGGTTCGCGCAGTTCGAGGAAGGCGATGCCCAGCGCGTCCAGCGCCGCGGCGGCGGCCGGGAACAGCATTTCGGGCGCGCTGTCGTCGACGCCCTGCGTCTCTCCGTTTGGCGACAGGCGCACCGCCACGCGGTCGCTGCCCCATACGCCGATCAGCCCTTCGGTCACTTCGCGCAGCAGGCGGATGCGGTTCTCGACCGGCCCGCCATAATCATCGTCGCGCAAATTGGTGCCGTCGCGCAGGAACTGGTCGATCAGATAGCCGTTGGCGCCGTGCAGCTGGACACCGTCGAACCCGGCTTTCTTCGCATTTTCGGCAGCGTGGACATAATCGCCGATCAGGCGCGGGATTTCGTCGAGGCGCAGCGGCCGCGCTTCCTCCAGATCCAGGCGGCCGACGGGCGTATGCGCCCGGCCCGGTCCCGTCGTCGCGGAGGCCGATACGGGCGGCTTGCCGTCGTTGAACACCGAATGGACGAGCCGCCCCATATGCCACAGCTGCGCGACGATGCGCCCCCCGGCCTCGTGCACGGCATCCGTCACGGGTTTCCACCCTTCGACCTGCGCGTCGGTCCACAGCCCCGGCGCGGCCGGCCAGCCCAGCCCTTCCTGCGAGATGCCGGTCGCTTCCGAAATGATCAGCCCCGCCGATGCGCGCTGGCGGTAATATTCGCGCGCCAGATCGCCCGGAACGAAGCCCGGTCCCGCCCGGCCGCGCGTCAGCGGCGCCATGACGATGCGGTTGGGCGCCTGGATGGCGCCGAGCGAAATCGGGTCGAACAGCGATACGGCCATAATATCTCCTTGTCCCGCCGGCACATGCGCCGGGGGCTTCCACTTTACCCGCGACGGCCGGGCGGGCCGCCGCTATGGGATCCGCAACTATGGAACCCCTCGTCCCGACACAAGCATGAGTAGCGAAAGAAAACCAGTCCCGATGGACGGCATCGCGGCGGCGGCGGGCGAGGCGCGCGCCAGGCGCTGGGCCTTTGCCGCGCTGATCGGCGGCAATATCGCGCTGTCGCTGGGACCGATGCTGGTGCGGCTGGCCGACACCGGACCCGTCGCATCCGCTTTCTGGCGCATGGGACTCGCCTTGCAGCTGATTCTGCTGCTGGCATGGCGCGAGACGGGCGGGCGGCTGCCGCCGCGAACCGCCATTCTGGTCGCAGGGGCGGCAGGCCTGTTCTTCGCGGTCGATCTCATCGCCTGGCATCTCGGCATCGTGCGGACCAAGGCCGCCAATGCGGCGCTGTTCGGCAATTGCGCCAGCCTGCTGCTGGTCCTGTGGAGCATCATGCTGGCGCGCCGAATGCCGCGCGGGTGGCAGGCGCTGGCGATCCTGCTCGCCTTCGCCGGGTCGGCGCTGCTGATGGGACAAAGCTACGAACTGTCGCCCGCCTATCTCGTCGGCGACCTGTTCTGCCTGCTCGCCGGTATATTCTATACCTTCTATGTCCTGCTGATGCAGCGCGTGCGCGACACGCTAGCGCCGTGGACCACGCTGGCGATCGCTTCGGCGGCGAGCGTGCCGCTGCTGCTGGGAACCTCTTTCGCGATGGGCGAAGCGGTGATGCCGCGCGACTGGACACCGCTGATCCTGCTCGCGCTGTCGAGCCAGCTGATCGGGCAGGGGCTGATGATCTGGTCGCTGCCGCGCTTCTCGCCGCTGATCATCGGCCTGACCTTGCTCGTCCAGCCCGCCTTCGCCGCGCTGACGGGCTGGCTGGCGTTCGGCGAGCGGCTGGGCGCCGTCGATATCTTCGGCGGGATGCTGGTCGGCGCGGCGCTGGTACTGATTAGGTTGCCGAGCCGCCAGGCCCGGCCTATCTAACGGCTATGACAAGCCTTCCCGCCGATCCCACGCTGGACGAGATTCGCGCCGCGCTGGCGCCGCTGATCGCCGAAAACGCCGCCTTCGACGGCTTCGGTCCGGCGGCGCTGGAGGATGCGGCCCGCCGCGCGGGCGTCGATCCCGACGTCGCGCGGCTCGCCTTTCCGGGCGGCGGGCGCGACATGGTCGACGCCTGGTTCGCCGCCGTCGATGCCGCGATGGCGGAACGCTGGCCCACCGAAAAGCTCGCCGCGCTGAAGATTCGCGAGCGCATCACCACGCTGGTCGAGACGCGCATCGACCTGCTGGCGCCGGATCGCGAATCGCTGCGCCGCGCGCTGGCGCTGCTCGCGCTGCCGACCAATGCGCCGTTCGCCGCAAAGCTGGGCTGGCGCAGCGCCGACCGCATGTGGCGGCTCGCGGGCGATACCGCGACCGACTATAATCACTACAGCAAGCGCGCGATCCTGGGCGCCGTCTATGCCGCGACGATGGCGGTGTTCCTGAACGACGAAAGCGACGGATTCGCCGACACGCGCGCCTTTCTCGCGCGCCGCATCGACCGCGTGATGCGGTTCGAGGCCTGGAAGCACCGCCGCGCCGCGCGCGCCGTCGAACGCCCGAGCCTGGCCCGCTTCGTCGGCCGCCTGCGCTATCCGGGGCGCTGATTTGCCAACGTTTTGAGTCTGGCGCAGCGTCGGGCCTTCTGCTAGATTTGTTCATCTTTTGTTCGAATCCTGGTGTCTGATATGTCTGATTTCGACCCCGTCCATCTGCAAGAAGATGAAGCGACGGGAGACCGTTTTCTGGTTTATGGGGACGGCACAGGTCTCCACATCGATATCAGCTATGAAGGCGACAGGCTGTGGATGACGCAGGCCCAGATTGCCGAATTGTTCGGCCGCGATGTATCGACAATCTCCCGCCACATCAGCAGCATTCTTGAAGAAGGCGAACTGGACGACAGCAATTTGCATAAAACGCAAATTGCTTCCTCGACGAAGCCGGTAACCTTCTACAGCCTCGATATGGTCATCTCCGTCGGTTATCGCATATCGTCGAAGCAGGCGACGCTGTTCCGTAAATGGGCGACGGAAAAGCTCGTCCAGTTCGCCACCAAAGGCTTCGTCATCGACGCCGCACGTCTGAAGAACCCGGCCAACCGCGATCGGATCGCCGAACTCAAAGAGATTATCCGCGACATCCGGTCCGACGAAGCGAACGTCTATCGCGAGCTTCGCGCGATCTGCGCCCTGTGCCGGGACTATGACGGCCAAGCGCCCCAATGGCGTGATTTCTACCGAAACACGCAAGCCAAGCTCATCCATGCGGTCTGCTCTCAAACCCCCGCCGAAATCCTGCGCTGGCGAGCCGACGCCCAGCAGCCCGACATGGGCCTGCAAAGCTGGCCCAATGAGAATATCCGCAAAGCCGATGTCGCGACGTCCAAAAATTATCTCGCGGAGGGGGAAGTCCGCGAACTCAATCGTCTGACCACCATATTGCTCGATATTTTCGAGGATCAGGCAGACCTCGGTCGCCTGACCTTGATGTCCGAAGCGGGCGACCTTCTCGACCGTCAACTTGCCGGCCTCGGCCGCTCGGTCCTGCGATCGGGCGGCAGCGTGACGATGAGCGAAGCGACACGGCACGCCGAGCGCGAATATGAAAAATTCAAGGCGGAGCAAAAAAGGCTTCGCCACGCGCAGGCCGATCGTGCCATCGTGGCCATCAAGGCCACGCAAAAGACGTTGACTAAACAGAACCGGTCGTCGCGCTCAAAGCCCGACGAAAACTAAGGGTGGCTTTAGGCCGTCGTTATTGATAACCGCTCGCAATGAACGCGAGGCTTGATTCCGCGCCGCTGGGAGCGGCCGTACGCATATCCCATATCGACTGGGAGCGATTGACCGACGACGAAGGGCGGCGGCTGCGCGAATTCGGCCTGATGGAAGGCGCCGAAGTCACGCCGCTGCATCGCGGCAGCCTGTTCTCGCGCGATCCGCTTGCGCTGGCGGTCGGGCGGATGCGCGTGATCATCCGCAACCGGCAGGCGGCGGCGATCGCGGTCGAACCGGCCGAAGCGCCGGAAGGAACGGGCGCATGAGTGGCGCGGCTCCCACCATCGCTCTGGTCGGCAATCCCAACGCGGGGAAATCCAGCCTGTTCAACGCCTTGACGGGCGCGCGGCAGAAAATCGCCAACTATCCCGGCGTCACGGTCGAGCGCAAGGCGGGCCATGCCAGCTTCGCCGATGGCCGCCCGCTGTCGCTGGTCGACCTGCCCGGCAGCTACAGCCTGACGCCCGCCAGCCCCGACGAGACGGTCACGCGCGACGTGGTGATGGGCCAGCGCCCCGGCGAGCCGCGTCCCGACGCGCTGGTCGTCGTCGTCGATGCCGCCAACCTCGACAATCATCTGTGCTTCGCGCTCGAACTGATCGCGCTCGGCCTGCCGACGGTGGTCGCGCTCAACATGCTCGACCTGGCGGAGCGCGACGGGCTGACGCTCGACCCCGCGCGGCTGGCGCGGGAGCTGGGCGTGCCCGTGGTTCCGACCGTCGCGGTCCGCAAGCGCGGCCTTGCCGAATTGCTGGCCGCGGTGGACGGGGCCATCGGGGCGCACCGACCGCGCGCGGCGGCGCCCGCGCTGCGAACCGAAGCCGCGCTGCACCAGCGCGCGCGCGCC
>PHEM01000226.1 GCA_002842935.1 Alphaproteobacteria bacterium HGW-Alphaproteobacteria-13
AGCAAGGAGCAGGTCTCGGCGCTGCGGTCCGAGTTGATCACCGTGATCCGGAAGGAGGTCTCGAACTATTTCAGTTCGCTGAACCTTCATTCGGAGCTGCTCAAGCTGCTGACCTACCTGACCTTCGAAGTGAAGATGCAGATCCGTCTGATCCCCACCGAGCGGGGCAACGTCGAGATCCAGACCAAAACCGAGGTGACCGGAGTTGCGCCAGAAAACAACAAAAAAACCTGACTCCTCTGCCGGAGACGTCACGCCCCTGATGCGGCAGTACCTGGATCAGAAGGCGCTCTATCCGGATGCGATCCTGCTTTTCCGCGTCGGGGACTTCTATGAGATGTTCTACGAGGACGCCCAGATCGCCGCCGAGGCGCTGGGCCTCCAGTTGACGTCGCGTGACAAGAACCGGGAAAACCCCGTGCCCCTGGCGGGCGTTCCGTATCACGCCCTCAAGACCTACCTGTCACGCCTGCTGGACCAGGGCTTCAAGGTCGCCGTGTGCGAGCAGCTCGAGGACCCCAAGGACGCCAAGGGCGTGGTCCGTCGTGGCGTCACCCAGGTGGTCACGCCCGGCCTGATCCTCGACGAGGACCAGCTCGACGCCCGCATCGCGAACTACCTCGCCGCGACGGTCCCCGACGACGAACAGCCCGACCTCTGGGGGCTGGCCTTCACCGACATCAGCACGGGGGAGTTCCGCGTCAGCGCCGTCCATGCCACCTCGGCGATGCACTCCGAGATCGGCCGTGTGGCCCCCCGCGAGGTGCTCGCCCCCGAGGCGGTCCGAGGCATCGTGGCCGAGCCGTTCTCCGGGACACGCGTCCTGGTCGAGGCCTGTGACGACCTGCTCTGTCAGATCGGGGACGTCCCGGAGTTCGTAAGCACCCACGCGCTGGCGCCGCTTCCGCCCGAGCTTGTGGGCCTGCCGTGCGCCATGAAGGCGGCGGCGGTGGCCATGGCCATGCTCCACCGGGCACGACCGGCGGAGACCCCGCCCCCGGTGCGCGTCGTGTGGACGATCCCCGGGGCCCACATGACCCTTGACGCGACCACGATCGGCAACCTCGAACTGTTCGAGACGCTCCGCGAGAAGAAGCGCGACGGGGCCCTCGTGCAGGTCATCGACAGGACGGTGACGGCCATGGGCGGCCGTCTGCTGCGATCATGGATGATGTACCCGCTGTTGGAGGTGGGTCCGATCCGTCGACGTCAGGACGCCGTCGGCCTGCTCCACGACCGGGCGGACCTGCGCGAGGCCGCCCGCATGGTGCTCCGGCAGATGCCCGATCTGGAGCGGCTGGTCTCCCGGGCCGCCCACCAGGTCGCGACCCCCCGCGACCTGGGTACGCTCCGCCGGGGTCTGGGGCTGCTTCCGCTGCTGCTGGAGGTGGAGCTGGCCCTGGGATCGGCCGTGACCGACGGCATCCCCGAGTTGCTGCGCGTCGGCGACGACCTCTGCGAGGATCTGCTCGCCGGGCTGCGGCAATGATCATCGCCGTCGATGGACCCACGGCATCGGGCAAGGGCACGATCGCGCGCGCGCTGGCCGCGCATTTCGGGCTGCCGGTGCTCGACACCGGATTGCTCTATCGCGCGGTCGGTTATCAGACGCAGCTTGATCACGGCGATCCCGACGATGCGGCCGATGCGCTGGCCGCCTGCGATTTCCCGGACAGCCTGCTCGACGATCCGGCGCTGCGCTATGAAAGCACGGGCGGCCTTGCGAGCCGCGTGTCGGTGCATCCCGGCGTACGCGCCGCGCTGTTCCAGCGGCAAGTCGATTTCGCCAACCAGCCTGGCGGCGCGGTGCTCGACGGGCGCGACATCGGCACCGTCATCGCACCGCACGCCGACGCCAAGCTGTTCGTTACAGCCACCCCCGAGGAACGCGCCCGCCGCCGCCATGCCGAGATGCTGGGGCGCGGGGTCGATGTGACTTACGAAGCGGTGCTCGCCGACATCCACGCGCGCGACGCCCGCGACATCGGCCGCGCCGACGCGCCGCTGCTGCGCGCGGCGGATGCGATGTTGCTCGATAACACGGCGCTGGATCGGGAGGCGGCGGTGGCGGCGGCGATTGCGTTCGTCAAGGGCAAGGTCCGCGGCTGCGGCTGAGAATATTTTTCGCGCAGAGTTCGCAGAGATTTTGTTTGTGTGGATATGCTGTGCCGGTGGACGCCTACATTCCATTCCCGTCATGCTGAACTTGTTTCAGCATCCATGGTCCGTGCTCGCGGTTTATGCTGCGCTTGCTGCACCGTCAGACCATGGATGCTGAAACAAGTTCAGCATGACGAAGGGAGAGAGGCCGCTCGCCGCATTTCGGCATGAACTGAAATCTCTGCGCCCTCTGCGAACTCTGCGCGAATCCAATCCACACCGGCTTTTTCCTTGCCGAAACGCCCCTTCGCGACTATAGGCGCGCGGTCCGATGGGCTTTGCGGCCGGTCGAGGCATGGACGAACCGCCGCTCCCACACGAGCGTCGGGCGTGATGGGGCACACTCGTCACGCCCTTTTTGCTTTGCCCCTGACTCGCCTTTTCGCAGCGTCCGGAGGATGTCTTGCCCCGCATCCGGCGGACAGGACGGTTCGGCCACAAGACCAGCGGACTCAACCGCTTGGCCGGAAACGAATATAGTAAGGAAGAACATCTATGGCCACTACGGCTTTTCCGACGCGCGACGATTTCGCCGCGATGCTCGATGAAACGCTGGGCGGCGCCGACGGCGGCTTTGAAGGCCGTGTCGTCAAGGGCACCGTGACCGGCATCGAAAACGACATGGCAGTGATCGACATCGGCCTGAAGAGCGAAGGCCGCGTCGCGCTTCGCGAATTCGCGATGCCGGGCCAGAAGGCCGACCTCAACGTCGGCGACGAAGTCGAAGTCTATGTCGACCGCGTCGAGAACGCCAATGGCGAAACCATGCTGTCCCGCGACCGCGCCCGCCGCGAAGCCGCCTGGGACCGGCTGGAAGAGGAATTCAACAAGGAAGCCCGCGTCGAAGGCGTCATCTTCGGCCGCGTCAAGGGCGGCTTCACCGTCGATCTCGGCGGCGCCGTGGCCTTCCTTCCGGGTTCGCAGGTCGATATCCGCCCCGTGCGCGACGTCGGCCCGCTGATGGATCTGCCGCAGCCCTTCCAGATCCTGAAGATGGATCGTCGCCGCGGCAACATCGTCGTGTCGCGCCGCGCCATCCTGGAAGAGACGCGCGCCGAACAGCGCAGCGGCCTGATCCAGAACCTCGAAGAAGGCCAGATCATCGAAGGTGCGGTGAAGAACATCACCGATTACGGCGCATTCGTCGACCTCGGCGGCATCGACGGCCTGCTGCATGTCACCGACATGAGCTACAAGCGCGTCAACCACCCGAGCGAAGTCATCAACATCGGTGACAATGTTCGCGTCCAGATCATCCGCATCAACCGCGACACGCAGCGCATCAGCCTGGGCATGAAGCAGCTCGAAAGCGATCCGTGGGAAGGCGTCGCCGCCAAATACCCCGTCGGCGCGAAGCTGACGGGCACCGTCACTAACATCACCGATTACGGCGCGTTCGTCGAGCTGGAGCCGGGCATCGAGGGCTTGGTCCACGTCAGCGAAATGTCGTGGGTCAAGAAGAACGTCCACCCCGGCAAGATCGTCTCGACCAGCCAGGAAGTCGATGTCATCGTCCTGGAAGTCGACAGCGACAAGCGCCGCATTTCGCTGGGCCTCAAGCAGGCGCAGTCGAACCCCTGGGGCGCCTTTGCCGAGGCGCATCCGATCGGTTCGGTCGTCGAGGGCGAAGTCAAGAACGCGACCGAGTTCGGCCTGTTCGTCGGCCTGCCCGGCGACGTCGACGGCATGGTCCATATGTCGGACATCGCCTGGGGCATCTCCGGCGAGGAAGCGCTGCACCTCCACCGCAAGGGCGAGCAGGTGCAGGTCGTCGTCCTCGACGTCGATGTCGAGAAGGAACGCATCAGCCTGGGCATCAAGCAGCTTGAAAAGGGCGCTCCGGCCGTCGGCGCGGGCGCGGGTTCGGGTTCGCTGAAGAAGAATGACGTCATCACCGTCACCGTCCTCGAAGTCCGCGACAACGGCCTTGAGGTGCAGGCGGGCGAAGATGGCGCCACGGGCTTCATCAAGCGCGCCGACCTCGGCCGCGACCGCGACGAACAGCGCCCCGAGCGCTATCAGGTCGGGCAGAAGTTCGACGCGATGGTCATCGGTTTCGACCGGTCGAAGAAGCCCAGCTTCTCGGTCAAGGCGATGCAGATCGCCGAAGAGAAGGAAGCCGTTGCGCAATATGGTTCGTCGGATTCGGGCGCGTCGCTCGGCGACATCCTCGGCGAAGCGCTGAAGGCCGGCAAGAAGGACTGACCCTTCTTCACGCCGAAGTGAAAGAAAAGGCCCGCGGAGTGTCCCTCTGCGGGCCTTTTTCTTGCCCGGTTAGATTTTGACCAGACCGCAATTCATGTTACTCTCCGCCCCGCGTAGGGAGGGGCCTCACGCTTCACGGCCGTTGCGGCCGGATTGCCTGCATCTGTGGGGGATGCTCGCGGCACATTGAGGGGGAAGCATATGATCCGGTCAGAACTGGTTCAGAAAATCGCGAGCGAGAACAGCGATTTGCGTATCGAAGAAGTCGAACGCATCGTGGACACTTTTTTTGAGGCCATCGTGGACCAGCTTGCCGCCGGCGGACGTGTGGAATTGCGGGGATTCGGGGCCTTTTCGACGCGCAGCCACGAATCACGCACGGGACGCAACCCGCGCACCGGCGCGGCGGTGGCCGTGAAGGCCAAGAACGTCCCCTATTTCAAGCCCGGCAAGGAAATCCGCGAACGGCTGAATGGGTGAGGCATGATGGTCGAGCCAGAAGGCGCGCCGCATCCCCTGCCCGGCCGATGACGAGGATTCGCGCCGAGGCCGCAAAGATCGCAGAAATTTGTTCACGCGGAGACGCGAAGGCTCGGAGAGGTTCGGGCCGGTAAGTCTCCGCTCTCCCTTTCCATTCCGTCATGCTGAACTTGTTTCAGCATCCATGGTCCGCCCTTCCGGTTTACGCCGTCTTTGCCGCAAGTTCAGGCCATGGATGCTGAAACAAGTTCAGCATGACGAAAGGCGAGATACCACTCTCCACGTCTCCGCGTGAACAAATCTCCGCTCGAATCCTTGCTCCGCCCTTTCGGAAAGCTTCAATTCTTCAGCCGGTATCCCGTGCGGAACATCCAGAAAATCGTCGTCAGGCACAGGATCAGGAACAGCGCGACAGCGCCCATGCTAACGCCGATGCCGACATCGCCCTGGCCGAAGAAGGTCCAGCGAAACCCGCTGATCAGATAGACGACGGGGTTGAACAGCGTGACC
>PHEM01000227.1 GCA_002842935.1 Alphaproteobacteria bacterium HGW-Alphaproteobacteria-13
CAGTCCAACTCGCCCTGTTCAAGCCTGTCCTCCAGACCCGCCCCCACATCGACGCTCGATTCCATCAGCAAGTTGGGATGACGCGACCGCACCGTGGACACCAGATCGGGAAGCCAGGTCATCGCGCTCAACTCGCCGACGCCAAGCGTGCAATACCCCGACAGTTGCGATCGCGCGTCTGTCGTCGACGACTGGATCTTTGCGGCGAGATCGAGGAGCGCGGAAGCTTGGCCAAGAATGTCATGCCCCGCGGACGTCAGGATCGCCTTGTGGCCGGACCGGTCGAACAGCGTGATGCCAAGCGCGATCTCCAATTCGGCAATGCGTTTGGAAAGCGCGGATATGGACAGATTCAATCGCTGCGCCGCCACGGCGAAATTGGCGCAAGTGGCGGCCCAATAAAAAGCCTCGATCTGCTTGAGAGTCACGGGCGCCTCTTGTTCGAAAAAAGAGGACAAATAGCTACGAAAAAAATCGTTTTTTGCAAGGCATCCGATCTGCTCTCTTGCATCGAGGGGCGAACGCCCCGCATCGCGATACGAAGGAACAGCATGGTGGTTCGACGCATTGCCATTATCGGCGCCGGAATGAACGGCCTGTGCGTCGCCAGGCAGTTTCTCCTCGATCACCCCGGTCTGGACGTGACCGTCTTCGAAAAGGAAGCCGAGGTTGCCCGGCATCAGTCGAGCCACAATTCGGGCGTCGTCCATGCCGGCCTTTATTATACGCCCAGCGGACTGAAGGCGCGATTCTGCATCCGGGGCGCCCAACTGCTGCGCGATTACTGCGGCGCCCGCGGCCTTCCCTATGACGAATGCGGAAAGCTGGTGGTGGCCCTGAAAGCGGAGGAATTGCCGCGGCTCGAGGCGATCCATCGCAACGCGGCCGCCAATGGCGTGGCAGACATCCGCCTGATCGGCCCTGAGGAAATGCGGGAGATCGAACCCAATTGCGTCGGTATCAAGGCGCTCCATTCCGCGCGCACCGCGATCGTCAGCTATGGCGAGATAGCCCGCTCCATCGCCGCAGAGATACAGGAATCGGGCGCGAAACTGCGCCTCGGCCATGCCGTCGTTCGGCTGAACGAACGGTCCGAGGGCGTCTATGTCGAAAGCGATTCCGGGCCTCTGGACGACCTGCCTTTCGATCTGGTCGTGGCCTGCGCGGGATTACAGTCCGATCGTCTGGCCCGGACGTCCAGTGATGAAGCCGACCCCCGTATCGTCCCGTTTTTCGGCCAATATTATCTCGTCGATCCCAAGCTCCGCGACCATGTCAAAGGGCTGATCTATCCCGTGCCGGATCCACGCTATCCTTTCCTTGGCGTCCATTTCACCAAGCGCGTCGACGGCGCACTGATGATCGGCCCGAACGCCTTCATTTCGCTTGGACGCGAAAATTATTCCGGGCGCCGGCTCAACCTCGGCGATATGGCGGACTTCCTCCGCTATCCGGGTTTCTGGAAATTCGCCGCGCGCAACGGCAGTGCGGCCCTGCGCGAACTCAAGACCGTCCTCAGCAAGACAAGCTTTGCCCGCCAGGCAGCCCAATATGTTCCGTCGCTCCGCGATGCGAAGCTTCGGGCAGGAGTTCGCGGAATCCGGGCGCAGGCCATGCAAAAAAGCGGCGATCTGGTCGATGACTTCGTGATCCATCGGAAGGGGCGCGTGGTGCATATCCGCAACGCCCCCTCCCCCGGTGCGACATCGTCCATGGCGATGGCCGAACATATCGTGCGGGACGTGCTCGCGGCCGACAAACTGTAAAAGGGGGAAACAGGCCAATGCGCAAGCCCATGTCGATGGATGAAACGCCGCAAGATGCCAGGAAACGCAACCGAAAGGTCGCAATGGCGACAATCGTCGGATCGATGCTGGAATGGTATGATTTCTACCTGTACGCGACAATGGCTTCCATTGCCTTTTCCAAAGTATTTTTCGACGGAAGCGACCCGAATACCGCAACTCTGGCGGCCTTTTCGACTTTCGCGATCGGGTTTATCGCTCGCCCGTTCGGCGGCATCCTGTTCGGATATCTCGGCGACAAGATCGGGCGCAAGCGCATGTTGAGCTACACGTTCGCGCTGATGGGAACATGTACGGCCTGCATCGGCCTGATCCCCTCCTATCAGGCGATCGGAATCTGGGCGCCGATACTTCTGGTCATCTTCCGCATCGCTCAGGGTCTTGGGGCCGGAGCGGAACTGGCGGGCGCGGCCGTGACGTCCTATGAGCATGCCGATGCCGACCGCAAGGGACGCCAGGGCGCCTGGCCGGCACTGGGACTCAATCTGGGCCTGCTCTTCTCATCGCTGACGGTTTACGCCTTGAGCCTCGGGTCGGACGAATTTCTGCTCAACGATGGCTGGCGCATTCCGTTCATCTTGAGTTTCGCGCTTGTCTTCGTCGGCATCTGGGTACGGCGCGCGCTACCGGAAACGCCGGAATATGCCGAAGCAAAAGCGGAAAAACGTGGGAGTCCTTCTCTTAGGACACTGTTCCGTACGAGCCTCCCCAGCGTTATTCTCGTTTTTGTTCTAGCGATTGGATATAATTCTCTAAGCTATATTTATAAGACTTTCTCGCTCGCTTATCTGGTCCAGTTCAAGGGCGTATCCGCAAGCGTCACGTCCCTTTCCGTCACCATCGCCAGCCTGGTCGCAATTTTTGCCGTTCCCACCTTTGGCTGGCTGTGCGATCGCTACAGCAGCCGATCGGTGCTGATCGTCGGCGGCATTATAGCCGCATTGTTCGGCTATCCCTTTCTCGCTCTTCTGAACACGGGAGAGGAGATGGCGGTCTATCTGGCACTGATCATAGGCACGGGGATCATCGCGCCCATGATGTTCGCCCCACAGGGATCCTTTCTCAGTCGCCAATTCCCCGTGCATATCCGTTCGACGGGCGTTGGCACGTCGCGCGAGATCGGCACGGCTATCGCCGGGGGATTGGCACCGCTCGGCGCCCTGTCTCTAGTCGCTTATTCGCCAACCAATTCCACAATCGGTGTTGCCATGATTTTAATCGTTTCCGGTATTTTTGTCAGTACGGCATCATTTTTTGATCAAGGATATAAGTATACAAATCACAAAAATTGATACTATTTTTTCTTTTTAATTGTATCACTTTTTATTACTCACCCTTACATATTATCATCCATTCCATACGCGCCATTCGCGGCGCCCCCCATCTATCGGCACGTCAAAACCTCCCTTTGGCGCACCCGACAGGATTCGAACCTGTGGCCCCCAGATTAGGAATCTGATGCTCTATCCTGCTGAGCTACGGGTGCGTCGGGGTTCGTTTAGCGGCGGCGGGCGCGGGACGTCAATCGGTGCGAGGGACCCGTCCCCCAATTCCAGAACGATCTTGCCCTAATTCACCGCATCGGGCGGGACGATGGGGACCAGCAGCGGCATCGCCGCGATGCCGTCGTCGTGCAGCGCCTGCGCTTCCTCCGGCGAGGCCTGGCCGTGGATCAGGTCGTCCGGCGCGCGCCCTTCGTGCATCGCGCGCGCGGCGTCGGCGAAGTCGCGGCCGACCCAGCGCGACCGCGGCAACATCTCCGCCTGCTTCGCCGCAATTTCCGCGACCACGCGGCGCATCAGTTCGGGACTCGGCTCGCCATCCGGCGGCGCGGCGGCGGAAGCGGGCGGGACGGCGGCGGGCTGCTGGTTCGACTTGGCGCCGACGCGCGGGGCCATCACCGCCTTGCGGACCCTGCTGTCGCCGCAGACCGGACAGGCGATCAGCCCGCGCGCCTGCTGGTCCGCGAAGCTCTCGCTGCTCGCGAACCATGCCTCGAAGCGATGGTCGCCGGAGGCGCAGCACAGGTCGAAGACGATCAAGACCTCACGCCCTTCCCAGCAAAGAATCCAGCCCGCCCCGCGCGTCGAGCGCCGCTAGGTCGTCGCTGCCGCCGATATGCCGTCCGCCGATGAACACCTGCGGCACGGTGCGGCGGCCGTCCGCGCGTTCGACCATGGCGTCGAAGGCGGCGCGATCCATCGTCACGTCGATCTCGCGATAATCGGCGCCCTTGTCGGCGAGCAGCGCCTTCGCGCGCACGCAATAGGGGCAGAAGGCTTTGGTATAGATTTCGATCTGGGCCATGCGGCTATCCTGTCATCCTTTCCGTATCGATATCGGAATCCCAATCGGCAAAGTCAAATATGTTGGGCGTCATCAGCGCATCGGGGACGACGCGCGCCCAGGTCAGCGCCGATACGCGCGCCGCGCCGCCACGCCGAAGCACGCGCGCCGCCGCGCGCAGAGTCGCGCCGCTGGCGTGGACGTCGTCGACCAGCACGACATGCCGCCCCGCCACGCGCGCCTTCGCCGCGGCGGACAGCGCAAAGGCCCCGGCGACGATCCGCTCGCGCTCGCGCCGCCGCTTGCCGCGCAGCGACGCCGTCGCCTTCGTCCGCACCAGCAGGTCAGGACCGCACGCCGCGCCCGTCAGCCGGGCGAGTTCCGCGGCAATCAACGCTGCCTGATTGAAGCCGCGCGACCACAGCCGCCAGCGATGCAGCGGCACCGCGATCAACAGCAGCGGCGCACCCGCGTTCTCGTGCTCGTGCTCGTGCTCGTCAGCGAGTCCCCGCAGGCGCCGCGCCATATATTGCGCCATCAGCCGCGCGTGCCCCGCGCGCCGCCCATATTTCAGCCGCAGCGCGACCGTGCGCGCGACGGCGCCATAGGCGACGGCGGCGGGCGCGCCGTCGAAGGGCGGCGGCTGCGCCAGGCAGGCGCCGCAGCGGACCGGCGCATCGGGCAAGGCCGTGGGCAAGGGAATCGAGCAGGCCGCGCACGCCGGGCCATCGAGAAAATCGAGCGACGACCAGCAGGACAGGCAGAATTGCCGGTCCGCGCCGACAATGACGCCGCATCCGGGACAGCGCGGCGGCAGCGCATAATCGACGGCCGCGCGCACGGCGGCTCGCAGCAGGCGTATCGTTGTATCCAGATAACCCGTCATGCTGAAACTGCTTCAGCATCCATGGTCTGCCCTTTCCGCAAATGCTGTGTTTTTTTGTCTCACACAAAGGCACAAAGGCACGAAGATATCTTTATTTCCGTTCGTGCTGAGCTTGTCGAAGCACCGTCCTTCTTCTTGCGGCGTTAAAGAAAAGAACGGCCCCCTTCGACTGCCTGCCAAGGCAGGCGCTCAGGACAGGCTTCGACAAGCTCAGGGCGAGCGGTATATCCTTATCTTTGGGGACTATATCGATTGCAAACACGCCGCTGATTTTCAAACAATCCCGACCTTCGTCCAGCTTCGTCATGCTGAACTTGTTTCAGCATCCATGGCCGGACCTCTCCTTCCGCGCCGCGCCCAAGTCGGGGGCAGACCAT
>PHEM01000228.1 GCA_002842935.1 Alphaproteobacteria bacterium HGW-Alphaproteobacteria-13
CCCGCCCCTCTCGTCGCCCCCGCGAAGGCGGGGGCCGTTGGCGTCATGGCTCCAGCGGCCCCCGCCTTCGCGGGGGCGACAGCATGTCCTCTCGCCGCGATGATCCGGTCCACGATCTCCACCCCGCGCGTCGATCCGATGCGGCAGGGCGTGCATTTGCCGCAGCTTTCGACTGCGCAGAACTCCATGGCAAAGCGCGCCATATGCGCCATGTCCACACTGTCGTCGAACACCGTGATCCCGGCATGGCCGATCAGCCCCCCGGCGTCCGCGAACGCTTCATAGTCGAACGGCAAGTCGAACATCGACGGCGGGAAATAGGCGCCGAGCGGACCGCCGACCTGCACCGCGCGCACCGGCCGCCCGCTCGCCGTGCCGCCGCCGATGTCGTTCACCAGCTCGCCCAGCGTGATGCCGAACCCGACTTCGAACAGTCCGCCGTTCCGGACATTGCCCGCAAGCTGCACGGGCATCGTCCCGCGCGAGCGGCCGAAGCCGACATCCGCATAAGCCGCCGCCCCTTCGGACAGGATGAAGGGGACGGCGGCAAGGCTCAGCACATTGTTGATGACGGTCGGCCTGCCGAACAGTCCGGACAGCGCGGGCAGCGGCGGCTTGGCGCGGACCTGGCCGCGCTTGCCCTCGATACTGTCGAGCAGCGCGGTCTCCTCGCCGCAGACATAGGCGCCCGCGCCGACGCGCACCTCCAGCGTGAAGGGAGCGATACGGTCCGCAGCCAGCGCGACGGCCCGGCGCATCGTCTCCACCGCGAACGGATATTCGCTGCGGATATAGATATAGCCGTGCGCCGCGCCCACGGCGTGCGCGGCGATCGCCATGCCTTCGATCAGGCAGAAAGGGTCGCCTTCCATCAGCATCCGGTCGGCGAAAGTGCCGCTGTCGCCCTCGTCGGCGTTGCAGACGATATATTTGGGACCATTCGGCGCATCGAGCACCGTCTGCCACTTGATCCCGGTGGGAAAGCCCGCGCCGCCGCGCCCGCGCAGCCCGCTGGCCTTGACGGCATCGACCACCGCCTGCGGCGCGGCGGCGCGCGCAATGTCGAGACCGAGCCACCCGCCATGCGCCGCATGGTCGGTCAGGCTGAGCGGGTCGATGATGCCGCAGCGCGCGAAAGTGAAACGCTGCTGCGCCGCGAAGAAAGGCAGCGCCGCGACATCCCCGAGCCGGGCCGCGTGCGTCCCGTCCAGCACCGCGCGGACATCGCCCGGACCGACGGGACCATAGCCGATGCGCCCGTCCGGCGTTTCGACTTCGACCAGCGGCTCGATACCGAACAGCCCGCGCGAACCCGTGCGCACCACCTCGCAGCCGGCGTCCGAGAAGGCGCACGCGACCTCGTCGGCGCCCAGCGCGACCGACGCCATGTCGCGGCTGATGAAGACCCGCGTCATGCCGACAGCTCGGCGGCGATGCGGTCGAGCTTGGCCTCGTCGAGCCGCGCGACCGGACGCCCATCGACCAGCGCGTTCGGGCCGATCGCACACAGGCCCAGGCAATAGACCGGCTCCAGCGCCACCTGACCGTCGCCGCGCGTCTCACCCATCGCGACGCCCAGCCGCCGCACGGCGGCGGCTTCGATCCGCGCGCCGCCGCGCGCCTGACAGCTTTCGGCGCGGCACAGCTTGACGACATGGCGCCCGGCGGGGCGGCGGCGATAGTCGTGATAGAAGGTGACGACGCCGTGCACATCCGCGCGCGACAGGTTGAGGCTGGCGGCGATGACGGGGATCAGCGCGTCATCGACATACCCCGCCGCGTCCTGAACGGCATGGAGCATCGGCAGCAACTGGTCGCGCCCAGTGCCCTTTTCACGGACCCATTGCTCGATCATCGTCCTGGCATCGTTCGGCGGCATCGGCCCATTTTCCTCCGCGAGACTTGGCGCCGCCCGACTATCGCATGTCTGGCGGGGAAACTCTATTCCTGTCGGTCAATCTTCGATTGGCATAGCCCGCCGATCGCTGTAAAGGCGCCCGTGAGCGAGCGCGCATGCGCCCGTTCATGATCGCGCCGGTGCCTCGAATGAGGCTTAAACGGGAAGGCGGTGCGGATGTCCCGAAAGGGCCGTCCAAATCCGCAGCTGTCCCTGCAACTGTAAGCGGCGAGCGCGATGCACATCGCTTTCCTCCCTGGCGGGGAAAGCAGTCACTGGGCCGAGCGCGAAAGCGCGACGCCTGGGAAGGCGTGCATCAAGCCCTGACCCGCGAGCCAGGAGACCTGCCGGCGTTCTGGTCGCTCTTGCCTGGGTCCAGGGATTGGTCGAGGCACGGTGTTCTCCGTCTGAGCGACGAACCGTTGCGGCTGGGGCCGCAGGGTGGTGCCGCGCGGACGATTGCGCCCGTCCGCAAGGCGTCCACCGGCCGTTCGTGCGCTTGCCTGTCCCTCGCGGGGCGCAGGCCATGCCGGTTGCCCCTCTTGCCGCCCAGTTGCTCGGCGCGAAGGGGGAATACCCATGAAGAAGAAGACGCATTTCGTATCGCTGCTCGCCCTGTCCCTGGCGGGATTGGCGTCGCACCCGGCCCGCGCCGAAACATCGGCGGACGACTATGACGGCATCATCGTCACCGCATCGCGCGTCGTCACCGAGGCCCGCCAGATCGGCAGCGCCGTCACGGTCGTCACCGAAGAGGATATTCGGCGGACGCAGGCCGTGTTCGTGAAGGAATTGTTGCAGGACATCGCGGGCGTGCAGCTGTCGAGCGACCGGCCCGGCGACTTCACCAGCGTCAGCATCCGCGGGTCCGACAACGACCATCTGCTGTGGCTGATCGACGGCATTCGCCTGGGCGATCCCAGTTCGATCAGCCGGGAGTTCCAGCCCGACCACCTCGTCTCGCGCGACATCGCCCGCATGGAAGTGCTGCACGGCAATCAAAGCTCGCTCTATGGATCGGACGCCATCGGCGGCGTCGTCAACATCATCACCCAGCGCGCGGCCGAGGACGGAGTGCGCGTCAATGCCGAGGGCGAGGCGGGTTCGCACGGCACGGTGAACGGCGGTGCCTCTGTCCTCGGCAAGGCGGGTGCGCTCGATTTCCGGCTGACCGCGACGGGATACAGCCATGACGGTCCCTCCTACGCCGACCCGCGCACGGGCAACGCCGCCAATCCCGTCACCGAAAACGACGGCTATTGGCGCTATGGCCTCAACGGCCGCGCGGGCGTCGCCGTCAGCGACACGCTGTCCTTCCAACTGGTCGGCTTCTGGCAAAAGGCCAGGTCCAACCTCGATGACACCACCTATTACGACTATCTGACAGACGAGATCTATTCGGTGGACAATTTCACCACCGTCCGCAAACGCGAATATGCGGGCGCCGCGCAGGCCAATTTCGTCAGCGCCGACGGCAAGCTCCGCGCGGACGCCAGCATCAGCCGCTTCGTGTCGCGCCGCCTGCATTTCGGCAACCCGTCCAACCTGCCCGAAGGCGACAAATATAAGGGGACGCTGGATACCGCACACCTGAACCTGGGCTATGACGGCGGCATCTGGAGCGTCGCGGCGGGCGGAAACTGGCAGCGGGAAAAGAGCGACCAGCGCGTCGGCGACTGGATGACGGGCGATCCCGTGCCGTTCGCGGCGTCGATCACCACGCGGGCCGCCTATGCCGAACTGGCGCTGCGCCCGACCGAAAATCTGACGCTGACGGGCGCGGCGCGCATCGACGACAACAGCCGCTTCGGCAGTTTCGACACCTATCGCGGCACCATCTCCTATGTCGTGCCCGGCGCGCTGGGCGCGGATTCGGTCAAGTTCCGGGCAAGTTACGGCACCGGCGCCAAGGCGCCCAGCCTCTATCAGCTGTTCGACCCGACCTATGGCAATCCGGACCTTCAGGCCGAAACCAGCCGGGGCGGCGATGTCGGGGTGGACATGAACTTCGACCGTTTCTCGGCGCAGCTTTCCTGGTTCTTCAACAGGAACAGCAACGAGATCGGCTGGGACGGCATCTATCGCCAATATGGCCGCACCCGCAAACAGGGGATCGAAGTCGCCTTCGTCCTCGAACCCACGCCCTGGGCGACGATCCGCCAGAGCTTCACCTATCTGGAGGCGGAATCGGACCCCAACCGCGACGGCGTTTATCAGAACATGGGCCGCCCGAAACATTCCGGCAGCACGTCGCTGACGCTGACGCCGGTGGAGCGGCTGTCGCTGACCGCGCGGGCGCGCTACCGCGACCGCAACGATGCGAGTTATGGCGGCTCCACGCCCGCCTATGCCGTGGTCGATCTGCTCGGCTCCTATGGCATCACCGACGCGATCGAAATCCATGGCCGCGTCGTCAACCTGTTCGATAAATGGTATCAGCTGAGCTATGGCACCAACACGCTGGGCCTCAGCGCCTATGGCGGTGTCCGCGTCAGCTTCTGACCATCCGCGCGGGGCGGCGGACAGCGCGCCGCCCCGCCTTTTCCGGAAAGGATAGATTCATCGCCAAGGTCGCAGGACAGCAGGGCGCAGGCGCAAAGCGCGCTCCGGCCCGCTCAGCGCGCCTCGATCTGCGCGACAAGGCTTTGCGCCGCCCGCACATAGGCGGGACCGCCGCAGACCGTCCATGCCTCCGGCAAACGAAGGCGCGGAATATCGCGAAGGGCCGGATGGTGCAGCATCTCGGTGCCCTGGTCGCGGACCCGGTCCGTCGCCGATTCGACGATCAGGAAGTCGGGCCGCGCCGCGACCAGCTCCTCGATCGACAGGCGGGAAAGCGGCGGTTTGCCGAGCTGTTCCGCAAGGTTGACGAGACCGACGCGCTGCATCAGGTCATCGACCAATGTGCCGGTTCCGGTCAGGAATCCGCGCCGCTGATAATAAGCGGCGACACGCCCGCGACCGGGCTTGCCGAGCGCGGCCAGGTCGCGCTCCATGCGCGCGATCAGCATTTCGCCGCGCCCCGGATGCCCCACGGCGCGCGCGAGGATGCGCATCTGTTCGGCGATGGCGGCGAAATCGTCCGCCGCGCGAAGGTCGAGCGCGGGATAATCCTGACCCTTCAGCGCCGTCATCACCGCGCTGCCCCGGGCGGGCATCCCCACCACCAGATCGGGCTGGATCGCCAGCACTTCCTCGGCCGAGGGGACCAGCATCGGCAGCCCGCGCGCCTCCCTCGCCGCCGCCGACATGTCGGGATCGTCCGCGTTGAACGTCAATCCCGCGATCTGGCCGCGATCGGCGAGCGCCAGCAGATATTGGTCCACGCAAAGATTGAGCGAGACGATCTTGCGCGGCGCGGCGGCGGGCACGCCCGCGCGCGGCCGGTCGCTTCCCTGGGCGGCGAAAGCGAGGCAAAGCGCGCCCGCCGCCGCCAGTCCGGCCAGCGCCGCCG
>PHEM01000229.1 GCA_002842935.1 Alphaproteobacteria bacterium HGW-Alphaproteobacteria-13
GGCGCCCGCCGAACTCCGGCTGATCGACGAGGCCGCGCCCAACGACGACGCGCTCTGGCCGCTGCGCCGCCTGTCGTGCCGCGCCGACACGCTGTGCAATCGCGAGGCGCAAGCGCTGATCGATCTGGCGACCGTCAGCACCGACGCCGCGCAGCGGATGCAGCGGCTGGCCGAGGCGGAAGTGGTGCTGGCGCGCTATGCGCCCTTCATTCCGCTCGCGACGCCGCTGCGCTGGTCGGTCGCGTCACAGCGGCTGACGGGGCTGCGCGCCAATATGCGCGCGCAGCACCCATTGAATCGCATGGTCGCCGCCCCCAACTAACAGGACGGCGCTTCAAGTCCGGGCGCTTTTCGGAAAGGACCCCGATGGCCCCTTCTGCCCCCAATCCCCGTTTTTCCGATCCCGACGCCCTGTTCGACACACTGATCCCCGACCGGCGCGATCCCGCCGCGCTGCGCAAGCGCGTCGAGACGCTGGAGATCATCCTGGAACGCAGCTTCGTCATCCCCGGCATCAACCGTCCAGTGGGGCTGGACGCGATCGTCGGTCTCGTCCCCGTGGTCGGCGACCTCATCACGGCGGCGATGGGCGCCTATCTGATCTGGGAAGCGCGCAACCTGGGCATGCCGAAGTGGAAGATCTGGCGCATGATCGGCAATCTGGGCATCGACACGGCGCTGGGCGCGATCCCGCTGGCGGGCGACGCCTTCGACTTCCTGTTCCGGTCCAACAGCCGCAACCTTCGCATCATCAAGAAGCATCTCGACAAGCATCATCCCGGCACGACGGTGATCGACCAATGATCGCGGCCGGAGCGGCCTATAGCCGGTCCATGCGAAGCCAGCGCCGATCGCCCAGCCAGGCCCGCGCCAGGGCCTTGTCGGCGGCGGCGGCCTCCAGCCTGCGCCCCTGCGCCGCCTCGCTGCGGCCGAGTCCATAGAGCGCCCAGCCGTTGTTCGGCGTCTGCGCGAGCGCACCGCGAAAGGCCTCGCTCGCCTCCGCATGGCGTCCCGCCTGAAACAGCGCCGCGCCGAGCGACTGCCGCACGGGATAATACCAGAACGCCGGTTCCTGATAGGGCAGACGATCCTCGATCGCGATCGCCTGCCGATAAAAGGCGATCGCTTCGTCGCCGCGACCCTGCGCGGCCGCGAACCGCCCGCGCGCGACGAGTCCAGCCAGCTTCACCAGCTCGTCCGCCGGAACGCCCTGCTCGATCATGCCCTGCAATCCGTCCGACGCGCCGATCCGCGCCATCGCCGCCATCTCGCGGTCGAAACCGGCGCGGTCCCGCAGCCGGGCATAGGCGACCGCGCGCGCATAATGGTGCATCGCGGCCGGATAGGCGAGGCGCGTGTCGGGGGCGGACAGCGCCAATATAGCCTTGGGTTCGGCGAACTGCGCCATCGCGAAATAGGGCGCGGCGTCGATGGCCTGAATCCACGCGATCCGCGCCGAACTCGCCGGATCGAGCACGGTGCGCAACCGCAGCCCCTCGCGGATCGCCGTGCGCATGTCGCCCGCCATCTGCGCCGAGGTAACGATGAAGTGGATATTGTGCGGATAATAGCCATAGCGCACCAGCCCGTCGTCGCCCGCGCCCCGAATATAGCTTTCGTCCGCGCGCGCGGCGGCGACGTTGACGCGGATGGAATCGGCATGGCGGCCGCGCCGCTGATAGATATGGCCCGGCATATGCACCAGATGCGCGGCGCTCGGCGCACTGGGGCTGGCGAGCCGGTCCGCCGACGCTTCGGCGCGCACCGGGTCGCTCGCCTCCATCAGGTGGATGTGGAGATGGTTCGCCTGCACATGGCCGGGGTTGCGACCCAGAACGGTCTCGACCAGCCGCACCGCTTCGCCGATGCGGCCGACGGGCGTCTTTCCATCCGCTTCCCAATAGTTCCACGGACTCGTGTCCATCGCCGCCTCCGCGGCGAGCACCGCGACATCGTCGTCGCCGGGAAAGCGCCGCGCGGCGTCCAGCATCGCATCGGCATAGGCGGCGTCGAGCGTGGCGCGGTCCGCCGAGGGGTCGCGCGAATAGCGCCGCGCGGCGGCTTCGATCAGCGCGCGCTCCATCGGCGGCGCGCCCGCGCGCAGCGCCATCGCGCGGTCCATCGCGGCCAGCGCCGCCCCCGCGTCGCGCTCGTCCATCGGCGCGTTGATGTTCGGTCCCAGCGCGACCGCCTCGCCCCACCAGCACAGCGCGCAATCGGGATCGAGGCGCTGCGCCTCGCGGAACGAGCGCACCGCGCCCTGATGGTTGAAGCCATAGGTCAGCAGCAGCCCCTGGCTGAAATAGCGCCGCGCCTGCTCGCTGCGCGTCGAGACGGGAAAGGGCGACGCGGCGAGATCGGGGAACAGCGGGATCGGTCTGGCCTGGCCGGCGGGCACGGCCGCCGAGGCGGCGATCGAGAGGTTGCGGGCAAGCGCCGAGCCGCCGCGCCGGGCATCGCAAAAGGCAGCGGCGAGCCGCGTCGGATCGAGCGCTTCGAGCGCCGCCGCCGGAAAGACCGGCAAGGGCGTGAAGCTGGCGAGCGAAAAGCCCGAGCCGATGATCGCGGCGGCCTTGAACGCGTGCGGCATCGCCATCCCTTCCCCTAAAGAAGCGAGCGCGAACCTATCACAAAAGCGGGATAGCCCCAACTATCCCGCGTTGGGGAAATTGTCCCGGAACCACGCCTCGATCCGCGTGCAGGCCTCGCGCGCCATGTCGGTCGTCACGGCATAGCTGAAGCGGATGAAACGCCCGCCGCGATCGGGATCGAAATCGAGTCCCGGCGCGGTGGCGACTCCCGTGTCCTCCAGAAGCCGCTTGCAGAAGGACAGGCTGTCGTCGGTCAGATGCGCGATCGACGCATAGATATAGAAAGCGCCGTCGGACGGCGCGATGTCCGTGATCCCCAGCTTTGCCAGGCAGGCGATGAGCCGTTCGCGGTTGCGGCGATACATGGCGACGCGCGCGTCCAGCTCTTCCTCGCAGTCGAAGGCCGCCAGCGCCGCCTGCTGGCTGAGCGAGGGCGGCGAGAGGAACAGGTTCCCGGCGCGCGCGCGCACGTCTGCGACCAGCGCCTGCGGGCAGACGATCCAGCCCAGCCGCCAGCCGGGCATCCCGTAATATTTGGAAAAGCTGTTGATGACGAAAGCGTCCGGATCATATTGCAATATGCTGTGCGTTTCGGCGCCGTAACTCAGCCGGTGATAGATTTCGTCGGAGATGATGCGGATGCCCCGCACGCGGCAGACTTCAGCGATCTCGGCCAGTTCGGCGGGCGGGATGATCGTGCCCGTGGGATTGGCCGGGCTGGCGACGATCAGGCCGTCGGGTTTGGGATCGGCCTCGCGGATGGCGCGCGCGCTGATCTGGAAGCGGTCCGCCGCCCCGCATTCGACCTCCACGGGGATCATCTGCAACGCGCGCAGCGAATTGCGATAGGCGACATAGCCGGGACGCGCCGTCATCACGCGGCTTCCCGCCGCGAACGCCGTCAGCAGGGCCAGCACCAGCGCGGGCGAGGCGCCGCAGGTCAGCAGGATGCGCTGCGCATCGACCTCCACGCCATAATCCTCGGCATAATGCCGGGCGATACGCTTGCGCAGCGGGACGCTTTCCCAATAGCCCATGTCGGGTTCGTCGAGCGCCGCGCGCGCCGCCGCAACCGCACCGGCGGGCGCTCCATCGGACGGCTGCCCGAACTCCATGTGGATCACGGACCGCCCTCTGGCGCTGAGCTGCCGCGCGAGATGGCTGATCTCGATCGCCCGGAAAGCCTCGATATCCCGCGACAGCGGCACATTGGCCATGGTCTGAACTCCGCACAATGGACGAAAGCGCTGAAACGGCGCGCCTGACGCCCTACAGCCCCGATGGCGCGGCGGCAATCGCCGCCGACGCCGCCCCAAGGCGCGTTCCGAAAAATTCACGAAAAGTTTACCGATTAAAATGCTTAGATAATTTGACAAAAAACCGATTTGACTCTCTATCTCTCGAGAGGACCAGCACAAAGTGGGAAAATCCATGAACGCCGAGATTATCGACAAGAAAAGCGGGTCGCGCCGCCAGGCCGAAGACGCGCAGAATATCGCTTTGGATCGGCCTTCGGTCATCTTCCTCAAGCTCGCCCCGGAAAAGGTGGCGCGGTATGAGCGGCGCGGCGACGACCTTGTGCTGGTGCTCAAGGACGGGCAGGAAATCACCATCCCTGGCTTCTTCGTCAAATATGCCGAAGAGGCTACCACCGCCGAGCAGGCACAGGCCGGCGACGCGCCCGCCGAGGCGGCGCAGGACCGCAACGAGCTGGTGCTGATCGACGACCAGGGCGTTTCCTGGTGGGGGCAATATCCCGAGCAATGGACCGAATTCCACTTCGCCGAGATCGAGTGGGACGAAATCGGCGGTTTCGTCTGGTGGCCCTGGGCGCTCGGCGCGCTGGGCGGCGCGGCGGCTGTCGCCGCGCTGGTGAGCGGCGGCGGCGGCAAGGGGCATCCGCCCGTCGCCGACGACGACCGCGTGACCGGCGCGGAGGACGGCGGTCCCATCACCGGCAATGTGCTGACCAACGACAAGGATGCCGACGGCGACAAGCTGGAAGTGACCCGGTTCACGATCAACGGCACGGCCCATGATGCGGGCGAGACCGTCACCATCCCCGGCGTCGGCACGGTCCGGATCGACAGCGACGGCAGCTACAGCTTCACGCCGGAACCCGACTGGCACGGCACCGTCCCGCCCATCATCTATACCGTCAGCGACGGCAAGGGCGGCACCGATACCGCCAATCTGCTCATCACCGTCACACCCGTGCCCGACGCGCCCGCGGCGAACGGCACCATCGCCGACCAGAGCGACGAGGACGCGGGCAGCGTCACCTTCGACGCCTCTGGATTCTTCACGGACGCCGATGGCGATGCCCTGACCTATAGCGCCAGCGGCCTGCCCCAGGGGCTGACGATCGATCCCGCGACCGGCGTGATCAGCGGCACCATCGACAAGTCCGCCAGTCAGGACCACCCCGGCGGCGCACACAACGTCACCATCACCGCCACCGACGGTAGCGGCGCGTCGGTGACGCAAAGCTTCACCTGGACGGTAAGCAATCCCGAACCGACCGCCGTCAACGACAATGCGACCACCGCAGAGGACACGCCCGTCACGGGCAATGTGCTGTCGAACGACGACGATCCCGACGGCGACGCGCTGAGCGTCACCGGCTTCACCATAGCAGGCGGCGGCAGCCATGCTCCCGGCGACAGCGTCGTCATCGCGGGCGTCGGCACGCTCACGCTGGGCGGCAACGGCAGCTACAGCTTCACGCCCGTGCAGGACTGGAACGGCACGGTC
>PHEM01000230.1 GCA_002842935.1 Alphaproteobacteria bacterium HGW-Alphaproteobacteria-13
ATCCAGCCTGCAACCTATCCGCCTCGCCCAACACCATAGCAAACACCACGACGCCGAGCACCAAGGCCGATCACCAGTCATTCATGCCATCTCCTTGTTGCCGAAATTGGCGAGGCCAAGGGGGAGGGCTGCGCGAGGTCGGGTCAGGGACCGCGAAGCGGCCGCATTAGCGGGAAGTGGGGGAGCCGATTTGCGCAGCAAATTGGAGGAACCGCTTATCCTTGAAGCGGCCTCGCGCGGCCCTCATGATAGGACGACACAGACGGGGGGATTTAACAAACCAACGCCTGCCCGAAGGGCAGACCGCTAGCCTCAAGGAGACAAGCTATGGACAACGTTGCTGATAACGCCGCTGCCGTTGCAGCGATGGCTGATGCCGAGTTGGTCGCACGATGGGACCAAGTGCAAGACCCGGAAAATCTCACGGCGCTTGAACAGGCGGTCATCGATGAAATGGAGCGGCGAGAAGTTGATTTCTAGTCAAGGTTCCCATCGCCTAAGACCTCATTTGCAGGGGCATAGTTGAGGCTCTTTCACGTCAGCGCGCGACCGGAATGTCTTTGAAACGGGTCGTCCACGCTGGGCTTTTCCGGCTGCGCTTGGTGTCGAAGGCCTTAGGGCCGTGGCCCTGCGCAGCCAGCGTGATCGTATTGCGACCGAAGCGGCTGTTCAGGCCGTCCATCGCGGCCAGCAAGGCGGGTGCACGTGGATCGGTCTCGACAAACAGATCCGCTTGACCCTCCCCTTGGAGGGTCAAATCCTCCAAGAGAACACCGCATTTGGTATAGACGCCCCCCGGCTGAAACATCGCCTCGGTCATCTGGCCCACAATACGCAATATGACGCGCGGGTCGTTGGTCGGCGGCGAAAGCCGCGCCGATCGCGAGGCCGATGGCGGATTGGGGCGATAGCGCGAGCCATGAGCGAAGGCGAGTAGGCGGCTCGCTACGAGGCCCTGGGCGCGTATCTTCTCTGCGGCGCGAGCAGCGCGCCGCGCCATGGCTTCGCGCAGTTCTTCCAGCGTCTTGACGGGCTCCCCGAATTGCCGCGTCACAGCGGTATTCTTCAACGTGTCGGGTTCAGGTTTGAAATTGAAGCATTCGATTCCGTTTAGCTCTCGCACTAGGCGTTCCAACACGACCGTTCCCACGTCGCGCGCGACCGCTGGCGCCATCGCAGCCAGGTCGGCAGTTGTGCGTATGCCAAGGGGGCGCAAGCGCGCTTCCAGCGCGCCGCCAATGCCCCAAACCTCGCCAACGGGCCACTTCTCGAAGAGGCGGCGGCGCAGCTCTGTATCGTGAAGATCGACCACGCCGCCCCAAACCTTCTCTGTCGCTTTGGCCAGCGCGTTGGCGACCTTCGATAGTGTGCGCGTAGGACCAAGGCCAATCCGGGTCGGCAATCCGACTTGACGTAAAATATCCTCGCGCAACTGGTGGGCAGCCTCAACGTCGCCAAGGCCATTCGGCAAAGGCGGCGCACGGTAAAAACTCTCATCAATCGAGTAAATTTCAACCATGTCGGAATGCTCGGCAATGACGGCGTTGAAGCGTCGATTCAGGTCCGCATATAGTTCATAATTACTCGATCTAAGCTGAATACCATGCCGCTGGATGGTATCACGGATTTTGAAAACCGGCTCGCCCATACGGACGTGCAAAGCCTTTGCTTCCTCGCTGCGCGCAACCGCGCAACCGTCATTGTTCGAGAGAACAATGACGGGAACGCCGCGCAGCGAAGGGTCAAACAGACGCTCGGCACTGACGTAGAAATTCTGCACATCCACGATGGAGTGTGTCATGTCCTGCGACCTAGCTGCGGAAATCTCGGACGCTGGATCGCACAACGCCCCATATCTCGACGCCTTCGGCGCTGCTCGGTTCATAGTGCAAGTGCCGGTTTCGGGCCTCCAACATCATGCCGCCCTGGCGTCGTGCGAGCTGTCGGCAGACAAAGCCGCCGTCCACTATGGCGATGACAATATGGCCTTCAACGGGCCGGGTGTCCCGGTCCACGACAACAACATCATCGTCATAGATTCCCGCCTCGATCATGCTGTTGCCACTGATCCGAAAAACAAAGCTGGCGGCTCTGTCGAGGCGTAGCAGCTCGATCAGGCAGATAGCGTCCTCTTGCCAGTCTTGGCTTGGAGACGGAAAACCGGCCCCCGCTACGCCGATGATGTGAGGGATAAGTCCCTCTGGCACCTCGGCAAGCGGGACCGGCTGCATCGGTGGCAGCAACATGATGATTCCCTTCTTCATGCCTTGTAACGCACAAGGGAACAGAATGGGAACATTCTTTGAGTTGCAATTTTCACAGGCCTCCCACGCCTAGAGAAGCTGGTTATTGGATTGGCAAGGGATAAGGGCTATATAGGCAATGCTTCGTGTGCTGATTCATTTCACGCACCTACCTGAACCCGCCGTGCTGTCACACGGCGGGTTCAAACATTTAGGGCGGGCGGCCCTGTCAGACCACCCGCCCCGCTGCGTCAGCCCTTATCGGACTTCCCCAGCTTCACAATTGCGACCACGAGCGCGACGGCTGCGATCGTCAATTGAGCTGCTTCATATGCTGTCAAATCACATCACCTCCTTTGAGCGAGAGGATTTGCGAAGGGCCGCTGTCACAGTCCCTCGCCCTCGCTCAGTGAGGCCTATACAACGGATTGGCGAGAATGCGCGCGTGAAGCTCTGCCTTCAAAGCGAGCGATCATCTGCTCTGCTACGGAAGTAATTTCGGCGGGGTCGGCGGTTTCAGTGCAATCACTACCTACAACAGTGCCAAGCGTGCCACCGTCCAGTTGGACTACATGGACACGCCACACGTCGCGCCGGAGTTCGCATTGATCGGGAAGCGGCCTCTGCATGATCTCATGAAACACCAGGTCAACCCATTGGCGCGCGTCCGGATCAGAAGACGCATCGGCGTAGTCGGCGCGGCTCGCCATGACGCTGTATCGGTCGCCTAACATGAATTGGCGTTCGCGCGCGCGCCGGTCCTGCTCGATCCGCGTCACGCGATCTTTTTCCGCCCGCTTCATGGCCTGTTTCATCCGAACATCGTCGGCGCTGCGCGTCAGCGCCGACATGATGTTGGGGACGCGCGCGGGCATGTAATGCCCCGCGCGCTCGGCCGCCTCGATCACAAATTGCAAATCGCTGATCTCTGTGGGGGAGAGGGTGACGCGAACGGCGCTCGCCGTGTTGCTGATTTTCATGGCTGCGGCTCCGGCTCTTCCTTCGCCTTGTAGGCGGCAAGGCCAATCCACGATCCGCTATCGCCGCGAAACTGGCGCACAACATCGCCACCGTCCCAATGACCGGTGAAGATGCCGCGCCGGTTGATGCCGCCGACGGGGCGCGTGCGCGCCGCCAGAAGGCGGGCGCGGCGCGTGTCTCGATCTAGCGCGTAGACTCATTACGCCCCGCACCAGAGGCGTGTGCAGACGAGCTTGATGGCGGCGAGGTAGTTTTCAGGGCACTTGTCGTATCGCGTCGCGATGCCCCGGAATTGCTTGATCCGGTTGAAGAAGCGTTCGACCAGATTGCGCTGCTTGTAGAGCCACGGCGAGAAGCCGAAGCGCTTTTTGCGGTTGGAGCGGTTGGGAATGTTGGCCCAGATGTCCCGAGCCGCAGCCGCCTCGCGTATGGCATTGCTGTCGTAGCCCTTGTCACCCAGGAGAGTGGCGCCTTCTGGAATGTCTTCGATCAGGGCCTCTGCCTCGCAGGCATCGTGGACCTGCCCGCCGGTCAGTCGCAATCCGATAGGACGTCCGCGAGCATCGACAAGAGCGTGGAGTTTGCTGGTAAGACCGCCCCGGGAACGTCCCATGCCACGATCGCAGGATCCCCCCTTTTAGCCGTCGCACCATGCTGGTGGACGCGAACACAGGTGGAATCAATCATGACCAGATCGCCATCGTAATCGGCCGAGACGGCTGACAGCAGCCGGTCCCAGACGCCCGCTTTGCGCCAGCGTACGAACCGGTTGTAGCACGTTGTCGAGGGCCCATAGCGGTCCGGCACTTCAGCCCAGGTGGCGCCAGAGCGGAACCGCCACATGATCCCGTTGAGGACGCGGCGATCGTCTACTCGCGCCACGCCGCGCGGCTTGTTGGGAAGCAAGGGCTCTATGATTGCCCACTCTCGATCCGTCAGTTCGTAGCGTCGCCGTGCCATCCAACCCCTCCAATTCGTAGGGCTCTGAATCAGCAGACCGCTCAAACCTCAAGCTATTTTATGAGTTTACGCCCTAGGTGGCGCATGGGTTGCATGGTCAATCCTTCCTATTCGCTGGCGGTGTCGAGTTGCGTGCCGATCTCGTCGGCGTCGAAGTCTTCAAGGGCTGAAATCGCGCTTTCCAGTTCGGAAACTGCGGCGTCCATCGCCTGCGCGCGCTCGCTGTCCTCAAGGCTGGGGGGCAGATTCTCGCGCGCGGCCTGCTCGTCATCCTTGACGGTTTCGAGCATGTCGCGCGCCTCATCCAACAGGGCTTTGCCTTTGTCGATCAGCACGCGGGCGGCGGCGATCTGCTTGCGGCGTTCACGGTTCATGCCTCTGCCCTCACGTCGCCGCTGTCGATCTGGAATCCTGCGCGGGCCAGCTCGTCACAAAGGGCGCGCTGCCGATGCTCGCGGGTGCCGCTGGTGGCGATGTAACTGCACCGGCCATCGTGGAAGGCGAAGCCTGCGCGTTTCAGGCATCCGCGAAACCGCTGGTGGGTGCGGTCGCTCCAATCCAGTGTGCCCGCATAGTTGCGGAAGGCGGCGACAGCGCAGACGGAACCGTAATTCTCATCACGCCAGCTAAGCTCAATCACCGGGGGCGATTTGGTCATGGTGGCCTCCCTCAATATTCGCTGGTTAGGAGAATGGTGAGCACGCGGGTTGTGGCATCGGGATTCCACGGTTCGGCGCTGCCAAATTCAAGATCGCGGTCGTAATAGTCGAACTTCCACATGACCGAGAGGGCAGGGCGCGTGCTGTCGTCGGTCCAGCGGGTATGCCATTGGCCGATCACATCGCGATAAAGGAAACCGGCGTCATGCTCGCCGTGAGGATCGTTGTCGGGTGTGAAATCCTCAAAGCCCTCGATCATCTTGAGAATGTCGGACTGCGTATTCTCGTCCAGCGCCGCGATGCCTTGCGTAATCACGGTGCGACAAGTCACGCCCATCGTTCGCCGCGCAATGTCGTTCAGCGCCGCGATGGTGGCGATCTGGTCAGTTGTCGCTTCCATTTTCCTCACTCCTTTAGGCGAAGCCGCTGCCTGCGGCCTGCGGCTCTGACCCGCTGGCGAAGCGCGGGATGGGGAGGGGGAAGCAAAATCGATGG
>PHEM01000231.1 GCA_002842935.1 Alphaproteobacteria bacterium HGW-Alphaproteobacteria-13
CCATTGGCATCGACCACGGGCAGGCCGCCGGCGTCCAGCACCGGCGCGCGCTGGCTGATCTCGATCTTCTCGTAACCGACGCCGCCCAGCAGCGCGACGGTCGGGCCGACCGGCAGCGTCACGTCGGCGCGGACATATTTGCCGTCATAGCGCTGGTCGAGCTGGCTCGCGTCCTCGCGCTCATATCCGCCCGAAACCTGCCAGCCGAACGGCAGGTCGCCGGGCCGCTGGCCGACGCTGCCCCAGGCGAGATGGTTGGTCGAATCGTCGAACAGATTCTGCCGCAAGGCTCCTCCGCCGGGCACGGCCAGCGCGGGCGTCTCGACGTCGAACTTCGTATAGCCGAAGCGATAGCCCGCGCCGACGTCCAGCCCGCCGATATGCTGCGTCAGCGTCGGCCCGGCATAGACGGAATAGAGATTGGCGACATGGCCGCTACCGGCAAGGCCCCCCCCATAGCCGTCGCCGCTCATCCGCGTGGCGAGCGCTCCCGCCTCCAGGTTGAGACCGCGCGCCGCCTCCAGCCGGCCGCGCAGCAGGCCGCTGACGATGTCCTGGTCGCCCATCCCCCTCGACCAGCCGAACTGATGTTCATAGCGCAGGCTGGCGGCGAGTTCGGCGCGGCGCGTGACGATCGCCGCGTCGACGCCGACCGCGACCGTGGTATAGGTCAGCACGTCGCCGCCGTTCTTGAGGTCGGCGCTCAGCACCTGCCCCACTTCCAGATAGGGGCTGACATCGGTTTGCCGCTGCCCGCGCTGTCCACTGGAGCGCTCGCCGCGCGCCGCGCCTTCGGATGCGCCGGGCGCCCCGGCCTGCGGCGCATCGGCGCCATAGCCGCCGCCCGACCATTGCGCCTGCGCACCCGTCGCCGTCCCGGCGAGCAGCAGCGCGGCCAGTCCTGCCACATGGCGCTTGACCTTGTCCGTGCGCGTCACGACGCACCTCCTTGTCCGTAATAGGTGCCGAAGCGGCGACCGCCCGGCGAGAATTTGACTCCGTTCAGCAGCAGCTGGATGTGCGGGCATCCCGCCATCAGCCCGATCGCGTCGCGCAGCGAGGATTCGAGCGTCTGGTCCGCACGCACCACCATGATGAGCTGTCCGACATGCCCCGCCAGCACGGCGGCGGGCGACGCCGCGAGCACCGGCGGCGAATCGAGGATCAGGATGCGCCCCGGCGCGCTCTGCTCGAGCTGCGCGAGCAACGCCTCCGTCCGCGCGGAGGCAAGCAATTCGGTGTCGTCCATGTGCCGCGTGCCCGCGGGCATGACCTTCAGCCCCGGAATGTCGGTCTGAATCAGGCAGTCGCCGACCGGTAGCAACGGGTCGGACAGCGCGTCCATCAGGCCCGGCCCGTCCTCCAGCCCCAAGGTCTCGATCACGCTGGGCTTGGCGATGTCGGCGTCGATCAGCAGCACGTCATGATCGGTCTCGGCGGCAAGGCTGAGCGCGAGGTTGACGGCGGTGAAGGTCTTGCCTTCGCCCGGATTGGCCGAGGCGATCAGCACGCGGTGGCCGCGCGGCACCACGGGACGGTTCGCCGTGCCCGCGAAATTGCGGATGATCTCGCGCTTCACGATCCGATATTCCTCGGCGATGCCCGTGACGGGCGTGCCGGGCACGACCATGCCGCGCGCGGCCAGCCGCTCGCGGTCGATCCGTCCCTGCCGCGCGGGCACGACGGCGGGCGCGGCCCGTGCCACATCCTTGCGCGGCGACGGCCGGGCCGGGGATACGGTCTCGACAGTCGGCGCGGCGTCGTCCGTCTCGGGCGGCAATATCTCAGGCGCGGCCTTGGGCTTGCGGCGCTTCTTCTCGGGTTCGGGCGGCAGTTGCGACAGGTCGATCGTCGGCGCGGTGGCGGCGGGATCGAGACCGAACATGTCGGCGGCGCGTTCGAGCAGCGAGGGCTGACGCTTCACAGGGCGTTGATCGTTCATTTCCTGCTCCCCCGTCACGCGACCATGCCGCGCTGGACGAATTCGGCGACGAGCAGCAGCGCATAGAGACCGACGAGCGCCGCTCCCCCGCCGGCCAGCCACACCAGCCGCTTGCGCCGTTCGACATGCCGGTCGGGCGTCACGACTTCGGTGATCGAACCGATGACGGGAAGGCCGCTGGCCTGTTCCAGCTTCGCCGCCGTGGCATAGCTCGCTCGGATCTGCGACAGAGCAAAGGCCCCGCCGACGCCGCCGCCGATGCCCGCCAGCAGCACCGCCGTCAGGAACAGCGGCCGGTTGGGGGCCGCCGGGCTGGTCGGCTTGGTCGGCGGATCGAGCAGCTCGACGCGGATCGCGTCGGTCTCCGTCTGCACGTCGCCGCGCAGGCGCACTTGCTCGCGCTGCGCCAGCAGCTTGTCATATTGCGCCTTCAGCGCCGTATATTCGCCGTTGATGCGATCATATTCGGCGGCGATGCCGGGGTTCTGGATCTGCTGCGAAGTGATGCGGGCGATCTCGCCCGTCAATTGCGCCTTGCGCGCCGACAGCGCGCCGACAGTCGCCTGCCGCTCGGCCCGCATCGCGGCGAGCGAGGCATAGGCGGGATTCTGCATGCTGCCCGCGCCGCCGCCCGTGCCTTCGCGGTCGGCCTGCGCTTTCAGCGAGGCGATCTGGCTCTTGAGCGCGATGACGTCGGGATGCGCGTCGGTCAGCCCGCGCGCGTGCATCGACGCCAGTTCGCCTTGCGCCCCCGCAAGCTGCTGACGCGCGACGCCGCCGCCGACGCTGCCGCCGCCTATGCCCGGCACGGTCGCGGGCGTCGAGGCCATCTGCCCGTTCGCCGCCGCCAGCGCCGCCTGCGCGGAGACAAGCTGCGTGTCGATCTGGCTGAGTTCGGCGCGCGCCGCCTCGACCCGCTGGGCCGGAGAGCCGGTACCGCCGGGGATCAGCCCGATATTCTGCGCCTCGAACGCCGCGCGCCGCGCCTCGACCTCGCGCAGCGCGCGCTCGCGGTCGGCGATCTGGGAATCGAGGAATTTCAGCCCTTCGCGCGCGTTGACGCGCCCGCCGCGCAGCTGGTCGTCGCGGAACACGGTGATCAGGCTGTCGAGCACGCCCGACGCGAGCTTCGCATTATCCTTGTCCGACAGGCTGCCGATGGCGATCGACGAAGTGATCTCGAAGATATTGTCCTGCTGCGGAACGATCTTGATATTCTTCTGGAGCATGGCGACGGCGCCCGCCTTTTCGCGCTCGCCTGCGCCCGCCGGGATCAGCCCCGTCGTCACCGCGACCTTTTCCAGGTTGCGCGCGCTGGTCAGCGTCTCGCGAATCTGGTCGATCTGCTGACGGCCCAACCCGCCGCCGCCCGGCATGTCGTCGGGCAATATCTGGTTGACGTCGACCAGCAGGCGCGCGCGCGAATCATAGCGGTTGGGGATCGTCGCGATCGCCAGCCACCCCAGGATGCAGATGCCCCAGGCGATCGCCAGCACCAGCCACCGGCGCGTCCAGACGCTGTGCAGCGCCACCCGGATTTCGTCGTAAAGGCCGTTCATACTCTGTCGTCAGTCCTTGAATGGGCTTGAAAAAAAGCGGCCGGGCCGCGTCAGAACATGCTTTCGGGGATGATGATCACGTCGCCCGGCTGCAACCGGACATTGGCCTTGATATCGCCCCGCTTGATCAGATCATTGAGGCGCAGCGCATATTCCTGCTGCTTGCCCGTCCCCTTGTCGTACCGGACCAGCCGCGCCTTGTTGCCCGCCGCATAGTCGCCGAGTCCCCCGACCGCGATCATCGCGTCGAGCACGGTCATATTGGCGCGGAACGGGATCGACGCGGGCTTTTCGGTCGCGCCGACCACACGCACCTGCTGCGAGAAGGTGCTGTTGAAACTGGTAACGATCACGCTGACGATGGGATCGGTGATATATTGGCTGAGTTGCAGCTTGATATCCTGCTGCAACATCGTCGGCGTCTTGCCGACCGCGGGCATGTCGGTGATCAGCGGCGTGGTGATGCGGCCATCGGGACGCACCTGCACCTTGCCGCCCAGTTCGGGGTTGCGCCACACGAAAATCTGAAGCTCGTCGAGCGGTCCGATGATATATTCCTCGCCCGGCCCCTCCTGGTTCGCGACGAAATTGGCGCTGGGAAGCTGCGGTGCGGAGGTTCCGGACATGCAGCCCGACAGCGCCGTCGCGGCGATGCCCGAAACGAGCGCGGCGCGCGCCAGGCGAAGGGAACGGAACGAAGACATCATCAATCAACCTTTCGAGCGGCCGGGGGCACCGCTGCGGCCAAATCCCTGCAACGACAGCCATTGCGTCAATGTGCAGCCATGCTCGAAAAGGGTGAACATACCGTTAGGATTGCGGAATCTTCGCGCCGCGCTTGTCCCATCCTGTGCCATTCCGGCACGGAATCGGGCTTCTCAGACGAGCATCTCGCGCGCAGGTCCCTGTCCCAGGAAGGCGGCGGGGCTGGCGCTCGCGCCATAGGCGCCCGCCTGAAACAGCGCGATCAGGTCGCCGACATCGGCACGCGGCAGCGCGACCTTGTCGCCCAGCCGGTCGAGCGGCGTGCAGAGGCAGCCGACCACCGACACCGTCTCCTCCGCCTCCGCGCCGAAGCGGCCCGCGACGGCGATCGGATAGTTGCGGCGCACGACCGTCCCGAAATTGCCGCTCGCGGCAAGCTGGTGATGCAGGCCGCCGTCGGTGACGAGGAAGGTTTCGCCATGGCTGGTCTTGCGGTCGACGACGCGCGTCAGATAGACGCCCGCTTCCGCCACCAGCCAGCGGCCGAGTTCCATCGCGAAGCGGCTGTCCGCCAATGCCGCGCCGCGCGCGTCGAGCGTATCCGCCAGCGCCGCGCCCACGGCGGCAACATCGACCGCGACGTCGCCGGGAAAATAAGGCACGCCCATGCCGCCCCCCAGATTGACGAGCGGCGGCATCGCCCCCGCCTCCTCCGCCAGCCGCGCCGCGAGCGCCACGGTCTCCGCCTGCGTCTCGGCAATGGCGGCGGCGTCGAGCGCCTGCGATCCCGCGAAAATATGAAAGCCCTGCCAGTCCGCCCCGGCGGCGATCAGACGGCGGACGAGCGCCGGAACCTGATCCGCATCGACGCCAAAAGGTTTGGCGCCGCCGCCCATCTTCATCCCCGACCCTTTCAGGTCGAAGTCGGGATTGACGCGCACCGCGAGGCGCGGCGCGGTCCCCAGCCGCTCGCCGATCGCCAACGCCCGCTCCGCCTCGCCCGCCGATTCGAGATTCAGCGTCGCGCCCGCGCGGATCGCGGCCTCCAGCTCGCGGTCGCGCTTGCCCGGCCCGGCGAAGCTGATGTGCGCCGCCGCCATCCCGCTTTCCAGCG
>PHEM01000232.1 GCA_002842935.1 Alphaproteobacteria bacterium HGW-Alphaproteobacteria-13
CCCCCCGCCGCGAGCGCGCCGGCGATGGGCCAGAGGAGATCGGGGGCGAACAACTCCATCGGAACAGGAACGCGGAACTCGCTCGCCGGTTGCGATCGGGAAAATCCGCGCGCGGGGCAGGGCGGAATGGAACTCAGGGCGCTGTCGCGGGTCCATAGGACAGCAGCGGAAGATCATGGGGAAGGGGCAAGGCATTCGGGGGCAGACAGACGAGGCCGACGATGAAATATGATTTCGAGGACCGATTTTTCCCGCCCCATTCCCCTCTCGATTCCGAAGTGGACGATGCCGTTGCGGCCGTGATCGCACGGGCGCCGCCGCCTGGCGGCTTCCGTCTCGCGCTGATCGGATGCTTTCGCCCGCGCCGCTGCGGCATCGCGACCTATACCGCCGACATCCACGACCATCTGCGCCGCGAGCATCCGCAGATCGGCATCGATGTCTATGCGATGCGCACCGGTCCCGACCTGGCCGGCGATCCCGCGATCACCGCGACGATCGACGCGGACGATCCCGCCGCCTATCGCGCCGCCGCCGCCGCGATCAACGCGGGCGGGGCGGACGCCGTGTGGCTTCAGCACGAATATGGCATTTTCGGCGGGGCGGCGGGGGCGATGGTCCTCGACCTGATCGACCGCATCGCCGCGCCGCTGGTGGTCACGCTGCACACCGTCCTCGCCCAGCCGAGCGTGGCACAGCGCCGCGTGATAGACCGCCTCGTCGCGCGCGCGTCGCGGCTGATCGTGATGAGCGCCTTTGCGCGGCGGACCCTGATCGACGTCCATGGCGCGCGGCCCGATGCCGTCGCGCTGATCGAGCATGGCACCCCCGACCGCCCCTTCGTCGCCCGCTCGCCGCTGCGCGCGGCGCTGGGCATCGGCGAGCGGTCCGTGCTGTCGACCTTTGGCCTGCTGGGACCGGGGAAGGGGCTGGAGACGGCGATCCGCGCCTTGCCCGCCATTGCCGCCGCCTATCCCGATGCCCTCTATCGCATCGTCGGCGCGACGCATCCGAACCTGATCGCGGCGGAAGGCGAAGCCTATCGCCGCCGTCTGGAGGAGCTGGCGGAGAGCCTTGGCGTGGCCGCGAATATCGCGTGGGAGAACCGCTTCCTAGACGCGCGCGAACTGCTCGACCAGATCGAGCTGTGCGACATCTATCTCGCCCCCTATCCGAACCTTGCGCAAGTCACGTCGGGGACGCTCGCCTATGCCGTCGCGCTGGGCCGCGCGATCGTATCGACGCCCTTCATCCACGCGCGCGAGCTGCTGGCCGATGATGTCGGACGCCTCGTGCCGCAGGGCGACAGCGATGCGATCGCGGGCGCGGTGCTGGACCTGCTCGCCCACCCCGAAGATCGGCAGGCGTTGCAGGCGCGCGCCTACCGGCGCGGGCGGCGCACGGCGTGGCCCCGGATCATAGGCGAGAGCGCGGCGCTGATCGGCGCGCTCGCCGCCCCCGCGCGTTCCCCCAGGGCCAGCCGCAAGCCGCCGTCGCTCGACGGTGTCTGGGCGCTGTGCGACGATGTCGGCATCCTCCAGCACGGGCGCGGCGTGGTTCCTGATCGCGACCATGGCTATTGCATCGACGACAATGCGCGCGCGCTGATGCTGTTCGCGGATTGGGGCGCCGGGCCGCTGGCCGACCGCCAGCTTCTGCGCTTCGCCGCCTTCGTCCAGCATGCGTGGAACGACGAACGGCGCGCGTTCCGCAACTTCATGGGCTATGACCGCCGCTGGCTGGAAGAGCGCGGGTCGGACGACAGCAACGGCCGCGCGATCTGGGCGCTGGGCCACTGCGCCGCCAGGGCGCGCGAACCGGATTTGCGCGACTGGGCGCGCGGCTGGTTCGACCGCGCTGTGCAGGGCTTTGCCGGCGTCACCAGCCCGCGCGCCGTCGCCTTCGCGATGCTCGGCGCGAGCGCGCTGTCCGGGCGCGATCCGGCGCGCGCCTTGCTCAACCGGGGCGGCACGCTGCTCGCAGGGCTGGCGGAGGAACAGGCCAGCGACGACTGGGACTGGTTCGAACCGGTGCTGGCCTATGACAATGCGCGCCTGCCGCAGGCGCTGCTGCTGGCGGGCCGCGCGCTGAGGCAGCGGCAATGGGAAGAGAGGGGTCTTCGCATGCTCGACTGGCTCTGCCTGCGCCAGACGGCGGCGGGCGGCTGGTTCCGGCCCGTCGGCTCGGAAGGGTTCGGCCTTGCGCGGGAGCATCTACCCTTCGACCAGCAGCCGCTGGAGGCGTGGGCGACGATCGATGCGTGCGGCGCGGCCTTTCGGGCGACGGGCGCGGCCGTGTGGCGTGAGCGCGCCGAAGCGGCGTGGCGCTGGTTCCTCGGCGACAATGATCGCGGGATCGCCGTCGCGCGCGTGGCGACGGGGCGCTCGTGCGACGGGCTGACGCCGCGCGACGTCAACGCCAATGTCGGCGCCGAATCGACGCTGGCATTTCATCTTGCCTATCGCGCGATGCACACCCTATTCTGGGCAAGGGGCGCCAGAGAGGATGTCGAAGCCGCCCATGCTGAATTGCAGACCTGACCGTTCGCCTCTCCGCATCCTCGGCGAAAAGCTGAATGCCGACCCGTCGCGCGTCGTGCTGCGGCCGTTCCACCTCGCCTGGCAGGCCAGCGTGTCCGAACCGTCGCGCGCCGCGCAACTGGTCGACGACATATTGCATCTCAGCAAGGAGCAGGCCGAGATCGAGATGGACGTCGTCTGGCAGGATTTTTCGACGCGCCACTGGCAGATCGGCCGCATCTTCGACGAGCGCTTCGAGGAGATCGCGGAGGATCTGGGACTCGACGAACAAACTGTCCCGCTGCTCAAGCGGCGGCTGATCGGCGCCTATTTCTGCCATGAATACAGTTATGCCGCCGCCGCGCTGATGAACCCCAGCATCGTGCCGCATCCCGACCAGAGCGGACTGGACGCGGGGCAGCAGCGCTTCGTCATGTCGATGCGCGCGGTGGGGGAGGGGCATATCAGCTCGGTCGCCTTTCGCGAGGGGATCGTCGGGCCGAACGGCGATTTCCGGCTGTGGCCGCAATCCGGCCCGGCGATGGCGGCGGTCGCCGACGACCGCCATCATATCGAGGCGAACGAGGCCGTGCAGATCCACCGCCAGCCCGACAGCGCGATCTCGAACAGCGTCCTTTTCCCTGTGACCGAGGCGCAGCGCGGCGGGCTGGAGGATCTGCGGCTGGTGCAATTCACGCACGACGACGGCGCTCGCGAATATATGGGCACCTATACGGCCTATTCGGGCCGTTCGATCCGTTCCGAACTGCTGCGGACGAGCGATTTCGCGAGCTTCTGCCTCGAGCCGCTGTCGGGGCGCGCGGCGCGCAACAAGGGCATGGCGCTGTTCCCCCGCAAGATCGGCGGGCGCTATCTGATGATCGGGCGGCAGGACGGCAAGAATATCACGCTGCTGGCGTCGGACGAACTGAGCGTCTGGGATGACGAGGGCCGGCCGCTGTTGCGCCCCGCTTTCCCCTGGGAACTGATCCAGATGGGCAATTGCGGCAGCCCGATCGAGTGCGACGAGGGCTGGCTGCTGCTGACGCACGGCGTCGGCGCGATGCGGAAATACAGCCTGGGCGCGGCGCTGCTCGACCGCGACGACCCGTCGCGCGTGCTGGGCCGCACATCCTGCCCGATCCTCGTCGCGGCCGAAAGCGACCGCGAAGGCTATGTCCCCAATGTCGTCTATACCTGCGGGGCGCTGAAGGTCGGGAACGAGCTGTTCATTCCCTATGGCATTTCCGACAGCGCGATCGGGTTCGCCTCGACGACGATCGGCGACCTTCTCCACCTGATGGTGTGAACCCGCCCCCGGTCCGAGCCGGGTTCAGGGCGCGGGACCCGCGCAAATCTGATCGATAGCGGCGCTCAGGCGGTCGCGCCGCAGCGCATCGTAACCGACGACGCCTTCGCAGCCGACGAGATCGGGGGTTGGGTTCGCCCGCCTTGCGCTTGGTGCAACCCGGAGTTTTCAAATGATAATGGAACATCGTTCCGTTGGTAATCCACAAAAATGCGCCAATATTAGAAAACTATGAAAGGCAATACCTGGGTATATTGCAACACTGTTGCGTTTTTGCTAGTGGGATTCGCAAGACGTCGGCCGGTGCGGCGAAAGGGGAGAGTTGGACGACATGCAGACAGCCGCCAGGGCGATTGAACGCGATGTCATGCGCAAGGTGCATGCGGCGCCTTCTGCCTTTTCTGGTGGTCTGCTGTCTCTTTGCGCTGATCGACCGGACGAACGTCGGCATGGCGTTCTGGCGGGCGGGCGACGCCGACGCGCGCTGCTTGCCGGCAACCCGTAATTCCACACATGCAAAGCCTATCTAGGGAGAGCCATATCATGAATTCGACGAGCTTCAGCCGGTGCTTTGCGGGGGGCGTATCGATCCTCGCGCTGATGACCGCCGGTCCTGCCTTTGCCCAGGACGCCGCGGCCAATGACGCGGCGGCGGCAAGCGACGCGGCCGACAGCGACATCGTGGTCACGGGTTCGCGCATTCCGCGCGCCGGTTTTACGGCCCCGACCCCCGTCACGGTCCTCGCCAGCGACCAGCTCGCCAAGACGTCGCCGTCGACGCTCGCCGATTCGCTGCGCCAGCTTCCTTCGCTGACCAATTCCTCGGGTCCGCAGCGCAATTCCGGCACGACCAACGGCGGCCAGACCTTCCTCAATCTCCGCTCGCTCGGCGCCACGCGAACGCTGACGCTGCTCGACGGGCGGCGCGTCGTTGCGACCAACCTCACGGGCAGCGTCGACGTCAACATGATGCCCGCCGGGATCGTGCAGCGCGTCGAGGTCGTCACGGGCGGCGCCTCGGCCGCCTATGGATCGGACGCCGTCGGCGGGGTCGTGAACTTCATCCTCGACCGCAACTTCGCCGGCGTGAAGGGCGAAGTGACCAGCGGCATTTCCGAAGAGGGCGACAATCAGGAATTTCGCGCCACGCTGTCAGGGGGATTGTCCTTCGCGGGCGGCGCCGGACATTTCCTGGTCAGCGGCGAATATTTCAAGAACAAGGGCGTCGAAACCGGCGCGCGCGAATGGGCGCGGCAGGGTGTCGGCTTCATCAACAATCCCGCCGGCACGCCGGGACTGATCCTCCAGCGCGATGTGCGGACGGTCGGCACCTATGGCGGTCTCATCATCGCGGGCGTTGGCGGCACGGCGGCGAACAACGCGCTGTTCCGCGGCATCCAGTTCCTTCCGGACGGCAGTCCCGCGCCCTATGATTTCGGGACGATGACGACATCGACGCTGCAAGTCGGCGGCGACGGCGTGCCGACC
>PHEM01000233.1 GCA_002842935.1 Alphaproteobacteria bacterium HGW-Alphaproteobacteria-13
CTTGCCGCTGAGGCAGCTTTTGCACTGGCGGCATTCGGGGGTGTAGAGCGGGATGACATGGTCGCCGGGTTTGACGCTGGTGACGCCCGCCCCGACTTCGCGCACGATCCCCGCGCCTTCGTGGCCGAGCACGCTGGGGAAGATGCCTTCGCTGTCGAAGCCGTCCAGCGTATAGGCGTCGGTGTGGCAGATGCCCGTCGCCATGATCTCCACCAGAACCTCGCCCGCCTTCGGCCCTTCAAGGTCGAGTTCGACGATTTCGAGCGGCTTCTTCGCCTCGAAGGCAACGGCGGCGCGCGTCTTCATATTTTTCCTCCGGAAATGATCTGAAGGGCGCCCTATCATCATTGCGCCGCGCCGTTAATCCGGTCATTTCATTTCCACGACAAGGACTCAGCCGCAAGGAACGCCCCGTTGACCATGACCAGCATCGCCGCAATCGCCCTGCCCCGCATCCTGCGCATCGGCGGCGGCGCGTCGCGGCAGTTGCCGGAGGTGCTGGCCACGCTCGGCCTGTCGCGGCCGCTGATCGTCACGGACGCCTTCCTGCTCGCCAGCGGGCGCGTCGCCGCGTTGCAGGACGGATTGGCGCAAGCGGGTCTGGCGAGCCGCGTCTTCGCCGACACCGTTCCCGACCCGACCGCCGCGTCGGTCGAGGCGGGCGCGGCCTTCCTGCGCGAAGGCGACCATGACTGCGTCGTCGGTTTCGGCGGCGGCAGTCCGCTCGACAGCGCGAAGGCGATCGCGCTGCTCGGCAAGCTCGGCGGCGCGATGGCCGATTATAAGGCGCCGCATGTCCAGGACCAGCCCGGCCTGCCTGTCATCGCCGTCCCGACCACGGCGGGCACGGGATCGGAGGCGACGCGCTTCACGATCATCACCGACGAGACGACCGACGAGAAGATGCTGTGCCCCGGTCTCGCCTGGCTGCCGGTCGCGGCGCTCGTCGATTATGAGCTGACGCTCACCAAGCCCCGGCGGCTGACCGCCGACACCGGCATCGATTCGCTGACGCACGCGATCGAGGCCTATGTGTCGAAGCGCGCCAATGCCTTCAGCGACGGCATGGCGTTGCTGGCGATGCGCGCGATCGCGCCGAACCTGCGCCGCGTCTGCGCCGATCCCGAGGATCGCGAAGCGCGCGAGGCGATGATGCTGGGCGCGACGCAGGCGGGGATCGCCTTTTCGAACAGCTCGGTCGCGCTCGTCCACGGCATGAGTCGCCCGATCGGCGCGCATTTCCATGTCCCGCACGGCCTGTCGAACGCGATGCTGCTGCCTGCCGTGACGGCCTGGTCGGCGCCTGCCGCGCTCCATCGCTATGCCGACTGCGCGCGGGCGATGGGCGTCGCCGACGAGAGCGAAGGCGACCAGTTGGCGGTCGCGCGGCTGCTCGACGAGCTGGCGGCGCTGAATCACGAACTCGACGTGCCGGGACCCGCCGCCTGGGGCATCGACGCCGCGCGCTGGGAGGCGCTGGTGCCGACGATGTGCGCGCAGGCGGCGGCGTCGGGTTCGCCCGCGAACAACCCGCGCGTCCCCGGCGAGGACGAAATGGCGATGCTCTATGCACAGGTCTGGGCGGGATGACGGTCCCGTTCATCGCCCGCTAAGGCGCGGGATGGTTAAGGACGCCCGCCCCGTCTCCGCTCTCCCCCACGTCTCACTCTTGGGGGCGGGGCATTCCCCATTTCAGTCATGCGCCTCGCGCACCGTCTCCATCGCGACGAAGGTCGATGTGTTCGCGACATGCGGCAACGCCGAGATTTTCTCGCCCAGCACGATGCGATAGCGGCGGATATCCGCCGTCCGCACCTTGAGCAGATAGTCGAAGCGGCTGGCGATCATGTGGCATTCCTCGATCTCGGGAATGCGCATCACGGCGGCGTTGAATTCCCGCAGCGCCTTTTCGCGCGTGTCGGCCAGCCTGACCTCGGCAAAGGCGACATGATCCATCCCCAGTTTCTTGGTGTCGAGGATCGCGCGAAAACCGCGAATATAGCCGTCGCGGACCAGGCGGCGAAAACGCGCCTGCGTCGGCGTCTTCGACAGGCCGACCCGCTCGGCAAGGTCAGTGATCGTCATCCGCCCGTCGGCGGCCAGCGCGGCCAGGATCGCGCGGTCATGCCGGTCCAGAAGACCGTCTTTTACATCGATTCTGTCCATATCGACCATATATATGGCAATATAAAGCAACTATCCACCAAAAACCCGAATCATTAAGTCTGATTACCTATACCGCGATATGGTAGGAGCGCCCATGCTCTCAAAGGGATATGGACCATGACCGACGCCCCCGGATTTCGCGGTTTCGCCGACTTCGCCCCGCCGCTGCGCCGCGACGGAGCGCTCCGCGCCGCGATCAACGCCGCCTATCGCATCCCGGAAGTCGAAGCCGTCCCGCCGCTCGTCAAAGCCGCGACCCAGCCGCCCGACATGCAGGCCGCGATCGCGGCGACGGCGCGCCGCCTGATCGAACGGCTGCGCGCGAGCCGCCAGAGCGGCGGCGTGCAGGCGCTGGTGCAGGAATTTTCGCTGAGCAGCCGCGAGGGCGTCGCGCTGATGTGCCTGGCCGAAGCGCTGCTGCGCATCCCCGACGAGCCGACACGCGACGCGCTGATCCGCGACAAGATCGCGCCCGGCGACTGGAAGGCGCATCTGGGCGGCGGCCGCTCGCTGTTCGTCAACGCCGCGACATGGGGCCTTGTCGTCACGGGCAAGCTGACCGCGAGCCATGACGACAAGGATCTGGGCGGCGTCCTCACCCGCCTGATCGCGCGCGCGGGCGAACCCGTGATCCGGCGCGCCGTCGATGCGGCGATGCGGTTGATGGGTGAACAGTTCGTGACGGGACAGACCATCGCCGAGGCGCTGAAACGCTCGCGCAAGCCCGAAAGCCAGGGCTTTTCCTATTCCTATGACATGCTGGGCGAGGCGGCGGCGACGGCGGACGACGCCGCGCGCTATTACCGCGACTATGAACAGGCGATCCACGCGATCGGCGAGGCGTCTGCGGGACGCGGCGTCTATGCCGGGCCGGGCATCTCGATCAAGCTGTCGGCGCTGCACCCCCGCTATGCCCGCGCGCAGGCCGGGCGTATCATGGCGGAGCTGCTGCCGCGCGTCCGCGAACTCGCCGCCCTCGCCCGCCGCCATGACATCGGCTTCAACATCGACGCCGAGGAAGCCGACCGGCTGGAGCTGTCGCTCGACATATTGCAGGCGCTGGCGGAGGATGAGTCGCTGGACGGCTGGGACGGTCTCGGCTTCGTCATCCAGGCCTATCAGAAGCGCTGCCCGGCGGTGATCGACTGGATCGTCGCCCTCGCCCGCCGCACCGGCAAGCGGATCATGGTGCGGCTGGTCAAGGGCGCCTATTGGGACGCGGAGATCAAGCGCGCGCAAGTCGACGGCCTGTCCGATTTTCCCGTCTATACGCGCAAGACCTATACCGACGTCGCCTATATCGCCTGCGCGAAAAAGCTGCTGGCGGCGCGCGACGCGGTGTTCCCGCAATTCGCGACGCACAATGCGCAGACGCTGGCGAGCGTCTATCACCTCGCCGGGCCGGACTTCAAAACAGGCGATTATGAATATCAGTGCCTGCACGGCATGGGCGAGGGTCTCTACGGCGAAGTCGTCGGCAAGGACAAGCTGGACCGCCCCTGCCGCATCTATGCCCCCGTGGGGACGCACGAGACGCTGCTGGCCTATCTGGTCCGGCGCCTGCTGGAAAACGGCGCGAACTCCTCCTTCGTCAATCGCATCAACGACGCGGATGTCGCTGTCGAGGAGCTGATCGCCGATCCCGCCGCCGCCGTGCGCGCGATGGCCGTGCCGGGCGAAGCGCACGACCGCATCGCCCGCGCGCCCGACCTGTTCGCCGATCGCCGCAACTCGGCGGGGATCGACCTCAGCGACGAAGCGGCGCTGGAAGCGCTTGGCCGGGCGCTGACCGACAGCACCGCGCGCGCGTGGAGCGCAGGCGCCGCCGACACCGCACGCGAAAGGGTGGACATCCGCAACCCCGCCGATCATCGCGACATCGTCGGTCATGCCCATCAGGCGAGTGAGGCGGACGCCGCCGAAGCCATGAAAATCGCGCAGGCGGCGGCGGCCGAATGGGCCGCGACTCCCGTCGAAACGCGCGCGGCCTGCATCGAACGCGCTGCCGACAGGCTTCAGGAACAGATGCCGCTGCTGATGGGGCTGGTCATGCGCGAGGCGGGGAAGTCGGCCGCCAATGCCATCGCTGAAATCCGCGAGGCGATCGATTTCCTGCGCTATTATCCCGCGCAGGCCCGGCAGACGCTGGCGGGCGCGCAAGCGCTCGGTCCCGTCGTGTGCATCAGTCCGTGGAATTTCCCGATGGCGATCTTCACCGGGCAAGTCGCGGCGGCGCTCGTCGCGGGCAATCCCGTCGTCGCCAAGCCGTCGAGCGAGACACCGCTGATCGCCGCAGAGGCCGTGCGCATCCTCCACGAAGCGGGGGTTCCGGACAGCGTGCTGCAACTGGTGCCGGGCGGCGGCGCGATCGGCGCGGCGCTGGTCGCGGCGCCGGAAACGGCGGGCGTCGTCTTTACCGGATCGACGGGCGTCGCGCGTTCGATCCAGGCCACGCTCGCGGGCCGCGTTTCGGCGAGCGGCGCACCGATCCCGCTCGTCGCCGAAACCGGCGGGCAGAATGCGATGATCGTCGATTCCTCGGCGCTGGCCGAGCAAGTGGTCGCCGACGTCATCGCCTCCGCCTTCGACAGCGCGGGGCAGCGCTGTTCGGCGCTGCGCCTGCTCTGCCTTCAGCGGGACGTCGCCGACCGCACGCTCGCCATGCTGCGCGGGGCTATGGCCGAATTGTCGGTCGGCGGCACCGACCGCCTGTCGGTCGATATCGGTCCCGTCATCTCGGCGCGCGCCCGCGACGGCATCAACGCGCATATCAAGGCGATGCGGGCAAAGGGTCGCCGCGTCGAGCAGCTTGCGCTCGGCGGCTGGGACGCGCTCGGCACTTTCGTCGCGCCGACGATCATCGAGCTGGAAAGCGTCGCGGAACTGGAACAGGAGGTGTTCGGTCCCGTCCTCCACGTCATCCGCTTCGACAGCGAAAAGCTCGATGCACTGATCGACCAGATCAACGCGACGGGTTACGGCCTGACCTTCGGGGTCCACACGCGGCTCGACGAAATGGTCGAGCGCGTGACGCGCCGCATCGCGGCGGGCAATCACTATGTGAACCGCAACATCATCGGCGCGGTGGTCGGCGTCCAGCCCTTCGGCGGGCGGGGCCTGTCGGGGACGGGACCGAAAGCGGGCGGCCCG